>DASTOI010000218.1:0-5438 GCA_035762585.1 Myxococcota bacterium | reverse complement strand
GGACGAGCGCGCGCTGCTGGTCGAGCACGTGAAGGCCGTCGATGCGAGCACGAGCATCCGTCTGAGCGCGCAGCCGAAGGTCGCGATCAACGGCGAGCTGCGCGTGAAGGTCGAGGTCGCGGGCGGCGCGGGCCCGGTCGTCGGCGTCGCGCTGGTCGACACGCCGCAGCGCTGGCTCGCGCGGCCGGCGACCGGCGCCGGCTGGGTGATCTCGAAGGAGCCGCAGATCCTCGGCCAGGATTTCCAGGAGCAGACGGAGTGGCTCGCGAAGCGGCCGCTCTCGCTCGGCCGCAATCTCGCCTACGTGAACGTCGCCGGGCTGCGCTCGGACGCCGTCAAGTCGGAGTGGGCGAGCGCTCAGGTGTTATGGACGCTGCGCGCGCCGAACCGCCCCGGCAAGCTGCCGCTCGCCGCGGCGCTCTGGTACGGCACCGAGAAGGCGTCGCCGCTCGGCGTCGTCAGCGATCCGATCTTCGGCAAGATGCTGCGCGGCGGTGTGGCCGGGCACTCGGGCCGGATCCTGTTCAGCACACCCTTGACGATCGAGGTCACCGTCGAATGAAACGCGCCCATTCCCTAATGGCTCCCGCGATCACGATCGCGATCGGGCTCTCTGCATGCGGCCAGGAAGAAGCCACCGACGCGGCTGCCGCCGCGGCCGCGAAGGCGCCGCCGCCCGCGCCGCCCGGCGTCGAAGCGGTCGACGATGCGAGGCTCGTCGCCGCCGCGAGCGAGCCGCAGAGCTGGCTCACGTACGGCGGGAGCTACGCGGAGCAGCGTTACTCCGCGCTCGACGCGATCCACACGGGCAACGTCGCGCAGCTCGGCCTCGCGTTCTCGTACGACACGAACACGACGCGCGGCCTCGAGGCGACGCCGCTCGTGATCGGAGGCGTGATCTACACGACCGGCTCGTGGTCGATCGTCTACGCGGTCGACGCGAAGACGGGCAAGGAGATCTGGCGCTACGACCCGAAAGTCCCGCCCGAGACGGGGCCGAAGGCGTGCTGCGACGTCGTGAACCGCGGCGTCGCGGCCTACGAAGGCAAGATCATCGTCGGCACGCTCGACGGCCGCTTGGTCGCGCTCGACGCGAAGACCGGCGTCCCGATCTGGGAGAAGGTGACGGTCGACCAGACCAAGCCCTACACGATCACGATGGCGCCGCGGGTCGTTAAGGGGAAGGTGATCATCGGCAACGGCGGCGCGGAGCTCGGCGTGCGCGGCTACGTCTCGGCGTACGACGCCGCGACCGGCGAGCTGGTCTGGCGCTTCTACACGGTGCCGGGCGATCCGAAGCAGCCGCAGGAGAATCCCGCGCTCGAGAAGGCGCTGCCCACGTGGACCGGCGACACGTGGTACGAGGTCGGCGGCGGCGCGACGGTGTGGGACGCGATCGCGTTCGACCCCGAGCTCGACTTGTTATACGTCGGCACCGGCAACGGCTCGCCGTGGAGCCGGCTCATCCGCAGCCCGCAGGGCGGCGACAACCTCTATGTGTCGTCGATCCTCGCGCTGAAGCCCGACACCGGCGAGCTCGTCTGGCACTACCAGACGACGCCCGGCGACAACTGGGACTACACGTCGACCCAGCACATCCTGCTCGCCGATCTCACGATCGACGGGCAGCCGCGCAAGGTGCTGATGCAGGCGCCGAAGAACGGCTTCTTCTACGTGCTCGACCGCACAAACGGCCAGCTGATCTCGGCGAACAATTATGTGAAGGTGACCTGGGCGACCGGCATCGACATGAAGACCGGCCGCCCGATCGAGGCGCCCGATCTCGACTACCGCGCCGAGACGAAGACGGTCCAGCCGTCGCCGCTCGGCGGCCACAACTGGCAGCCGATGTCGTTCAACCCGAAGCTCGGCCTCGTCTACATCCCGGCGAACGAGATCGCGTGGGCGTTCGGGCTCGAGAAGCCTTTCACGTATCGCCCCGGCAGCTGGAATACCGGCACCGATCCGACGACGGGCGACGCGATCCCGCGCGGCGACGTCAGCGGGCGCTTGATCGCGTGGGATCCGGTGAAGCAGGCCGCGGCGTGGGAGGCGCCGTATCCGGGGCCGTGGAACGGCGGCACGCTCGCGACCGCGGGCGGGCTCGTGTTCCAGGGCACCGCGCACGGCACGTTCGCGGCGTACGACGCCGCGGGCGACGGCGCCGGCAAAGCGAAGCTGTTATGGGAAGTTCCGGTAGGGACGGGCGTGATCGCGGCGCCGTCGACCTACGAGCTCGATGGCGAGCAGTACGTCGCGGTGATGGCGGGCTGGGGCGGTGCGTTCGGGCTCGTCGGCGGCGACGCCTCGCTCGCGGCGAACGAGCGCGCCGGCGGGAATCGCAACGACGGCCGCCTGCTCGTCTTCAAGCTCGGCGGCACGGCGCAGCTGCCGGAGCTGCAGAAGATGAACCGCGAGGCGACCGCGATCGCGGGCGACCTCGACGCGGCCACCGTGAAGCAGGGCAACTTCGCGTACCACCGCTGGTGCGCGTTCTGTCACGGCATCGGCGCCGTCTCGGGCGGTGTGATCGCCGACCTGCGCACGAGCCCGCTCTTCTTCTCCGACTCGCTCGAGCCGATCGTGCTCGAGGGCCAGCTGCTCTCGAAGGGCATGCCGAATCTCGGCCAGTGGGTGACGAAGGAGGAGCTCGCGCTGATCCGCACCTACATCACGGCGAAGCGCAACGAGCTCGCCGCGCAGCAGGCGGCGCCGACGACGCGGGCGTCCGCGGGAGGTCATTAGGGTGAAGCTGCCGCCGCTCCCGCCGGTCGATTCGATCGACTTGTCGGATCTCGAGTTCTGGAATCGCCCCGATTCCGAGCGGGAGGCGGCATTCGCTGCGCTGCGGCGCCAGCGGCCGATCTCGTTCCACAAGGAGTTCGAGCCGCCGCCCGGCTTCCCGTTTCCGCGCGGCCCGGGTTATTGGGCCGTCACCAAGCACGCCGACATTCTCGAGGTGAGCCGCACGCCCGAGGTGTTCTGCTCCGGCAAGGGCACGAACATCATGGACCTGCCCCCCGCGTTCAACGAGTTCTTCGGTTCGATGATCGCGATGGACGACCCGCGCCACGGCCGCCTGCGCCGCATCGTCTCGCGCGGCTTCACGCCGCGCGCGCTCGGGCGCCTCGAGCCGATCGTGCAGCGCCGCGCGCGCGACACGATCGATCGCGTGATCGACCGCGGCGCTTGCGACTTCGTCACCGAGATCGCGGCCCCGCTGCCGCTCGAGGTGGTGTGCGACCTGATGGGGATCCCGGAGAGCGAGACGAGGAGCGTCTTCGCGCACACGAACGTGATCCTCGGCCTCGGCGACCCCGAGTACGTGCCGCTCGGCACGAATCCGATCGCCGCGGGGCTCACCTCGGGCAAGGCGCTCGCGGACCTGATGAACGAGCTCGCGAAGCACAAGGCGGGGAAGGGCGGCGACGATCTCACCAGCGCGCTGCTCGATGCCGAGATCGACGGCGAGACGCTCACGCCGCCCGAGCTCGCGTCGTTCTTCGTGCTGCTCGTGGTCGCCGGCAACGAGACCACGCGCAACGCGATCTCGCACGGCATGAAGGCGCTCTGCGAATACCCAGATCAGCGGCGCAAGTGGGCCGCCGATTTCGAAGGCCAGGTCGATGGCGCCGTCGAAGAGATCGTGCGCTGGGCCTCGCCGGTGATCCACTTCCGCCGCACCGCGACGCGCGACACCGAGCTCTCAGGCCAGCTGATCCGCGCCGGCGAGAAGGTGGTGATCTGGTACTCGAGCGGGAACCGCGACGAGGACAAGTTCGAGCGTCCCTACGAATTCGACATCGCGCGCAGCCCGAACGAGCACGTCGGCTTCGGCGGCCCCGGCCCGCACTTCTGCCTCGGCGCCCAGCTCGCGCGCCGCGAGATGCGCGTGATGTTCCGCGAGCTGTTCCGCCGCCTCCCCGACCTCGAGATCACCGGCCCGCCGGAGATGCTTCGCAGCAACTTCATCCACGGCATCAAGCACATGCCGTGCGCGTGGTCGAAACGAGCGGCGTAGCGGATGAGCCAGGCGGCGCGGCGGCGCCGCGAGCCAGTCGGTCTCCGCTCAGATTTCGTCGCAAGCGCGCAAAACACAGCGCGAATCGGTTTAGGATGGGCGCGAGGCGTTCATGGGCTCCCGCCATCCTTCCGTTTCGCTGCTCGCGCTCATGACGGCGCTCCTGCTCTCCGCTCCCGCCGGCGCCGATTGGGTGAAGTTCGGCTCGGGCGGCTGGGGCTCGAAGTGGGATGACCCGGTGCATCCGAATCCCGCGGTCGTCACCTGGGGCTGGATGGACGACGGCACGACGGTCGACCCGAGCTTCTTCATCGCGGACGAGGTGGTCGGCGGCAGCGACATCACGCAGCTCCGTAACAGCTACGACGCGACGTACGGCGCTGGCGCCTTCGACGCCGCGATCCAGCGCGCGCTCGAGAACTGGAGCAAGGTCGCGGGCATCACGTTCGTCGGGCCGGTCGCCGACGGCGGCGGCGCGGTCGGCGCGCCGGGCGCGACCACGCCCGACATCCGGATCGGCGCGTTCGAGCCGGTGATCGGCACGGGCTTCGAGTTCGTCGGCGCGGTCGGCTTCGGGCCGCCGGGCGACGATCTGAACTTCCCCGACGCGCTCGCCGGCGACGTGATGTTCAACCTCGCCGCGACGTTCATTGCGCCCGCGGGCAACGAGGGCGCCGTCGTCAGCGAGTTCGGCAACGACCTCGAGGGCCTCGCGCTGCACGAGCTCGGGCACGCCGCGATCGGGCTCGGGCACCCGGGCGCCGGCCTCGCGGAGGTGATGTACGTCGGCGCCGGCTGCTGCACGCTGATCAACCGCGAGCCGTCGCCCGACGACATCGCCGGCGCGCAGTCGGTCTACGGGCTCTCCGCGACGCCCGCGTGCAGCAACGGCATCGACGACGACGCCGACGGCCGCACCGATTATCAGGTGCAGACCGGCCTGCGCGACTTCGGCTGCACGGATGCGTCCGATACTTCGGAGCTCGCACCGGCGGTCGCGTGCGACGACGGGCTCGACAACGACGGCGACGGCATGCGCGATTACAGGGTCTACCCGTCGCCCGGCGACATCGGCTGCTCCTCGCACCGCTCGACGCTCGAAGCCCCGCAGTGTCAGGACGGCGTCAACAACGACGGGTTGACCGGCATCGACTTCGACGGCGGCGCGTCCGCGAACAGCGGCATCCCGCTCGACGTGCCCGATCCGCAATGCACGTCGCCAATCGTCGGGCGCGAGGCCGTCGCGACGGGCGGCTGCGGAATCGGCCCCGAGCTCGCGCTGTTGCTTCCGCTGATCGCTGCGGCGCGCCGGCGCCGCGCCCGCGCATTCGGAGTCGCCTAGCATCGCGCGCGCTTTCCCTCCCGGAGCCCGCGTGATCCCGATTCCCGTCGCCATCGTCTCGTTCGTCGTCGGCCT
>DASTOI010000217.1:0-2322 GCA_035762585.1 Myxococcota bacterium | reverse complement strand
CATCCGGGGCGCTCGAGGCGGCCGAGCGCGTCCTCGGCCTGGATCCGGCCAACGCGCGCGCCCATCTCGCGGCCGGCATCGCGCTGCGCATGGCCGGCCGGCTGCCCGAGGCCCACGCCGCGCTCGCGCGCGCGCAGCAGCTCGATCCGCGGCTCGCGGAGCGCGTGCGCGCGACTGCGCTCGCGCCCGCGAGCGGTTGGCGCCGCATCGGCGAGCGCATCTCGCTGTACGGGCAGAGCGCGCTCGAGTACGACACGAACGCGACGCTCGAGGGCGACGAGAGCACGAGCGCGATTCCGGGCGGGCCGAGCGATGGTCGCGTCGGGTTTCAGGGCGGGATCAGGACGAGCTTGCTCGAGCGCGACGATGCAGCGCTCTCGCTCGGCTACCGCTTCGACGAGAACCACTACCTCGAGCACGACGCGCTCGACGTGCAGTCGCACGCGGCGTCGCTCGGAGCGGCGCTCGCGCCCGCGCCGCGCTGGCTCGTGCGGCTCGAGAGCGGCGCGGCGCGGCTGCGCCTCGACGGCTCGCCCTACTTGCAGATGGCGAGCGTCGCGACCGCGCTCGCGTGGCGCAGCGAGACGCGCGGCACGTTCGAGCTGCGCAGCTTCGGCGAGCGGCGCGCATACGAGGACCCGCCCGCACTGCCCTCGCTCGAGCGCGATGGCTGGCGCACGGGCGCGTCGCTGCGTCACGTGCTCGGCTTCCGCCTCGGCGCGCCCGCGCAGCTCGCGACGCAGCTCAGCTACGCGCGCATGCTCACCGAGGGCAGCCGCGACCTCGACGGCTTCGGCCCGGCGTTCGACTCGCACTTCTCAGGGATCGACACGGCGCTGCGCGTCGGGCTGCCATTCGAGCTGCGCGCCGATGCCCGCCTCGCGTTCGGGCTCGAGCAATTCGACGAGCGCAACGTGATTGCCTTTCAATCGAGCGGGCAGCTCGTGCGGCGGCGCGATCACATCGTCGACGCCAGCCTCGGGCTCGCGCGCCCGCTCGGGCAATGGCTCGAGCTCGAGCTGCGCGTCCGCGAGACGCGCCACTTCTCGAACGTCGAGCTGTACGACTGGGACCGCCAGATCGTCGGCACGACGCTGCGCTTCTACTGGCAACCGTTTGCATCGAGGAGAAAGCCATGAGAGCCCCCCTGCTTCGAGCATTCGCATTCGCTTGCGTGCTAGGGAGTGCGGCGGCGGCGCTGGCCGGCGCGACGCTGGTCCGCGTCGACGGCACGGTCGAGATCGGCCGCGGCGCGCCGCCCGTCTGGCGCGCCGCCAAAGTCGGCGATGCCGTCGCGGCCGGCGAGGTCGTGCGCACCGGAGCCGGCGCGCGCGCCGAGCTCCAGCTCGGCGACGAGCGCACCGCGCGCCTCTACGAGCATTCGTTGCTGCGCGTCGGCCCCGACGCCGGCCCCGGCGTCGGATCGCTCGATCTCGACGCGGGCGCCTCGCTGTTCGATCTGGTCCGCCGCGTCACCGGCGGCGGCTTCGACGTCCGCACGCCCGAGATCATCGTCAGCGTGAAGGGCACACGCTTCCTCGTGACGGCCAACGAGGGTCCGGACTCGACGAGCGTCTTCCGCGGCGAAGTCGCGCTCGCGGAGAACGGCTTCGACACGATCTCCGTGCTGCCGGGCTTCACCGGCGCGCTCGGCGAGGTGGCACCGACGCCGTTCGCCGACCCGTGGGAGAGCTGGGCCTCGAATGCGACCGCGCCCACGATCGCGATCGAGCGCGAGTCCGAAGCCGAGCTCCGCGACGCCGTCGAGAAGGCGCGCGACGCCAGGGAGCTGCCGTCCCTGCCCGCGGCGCTCGACGAGAACGGCAAGGGCAAACCGGACGGCGACTCCGATGCGCGCGGAAACGGCTCGGGCATCGGCAACGGCGCCAATGTCGAAGTCAATCTCGACGCCGGCGCCGACGTGGACGTAGAGGTCGACGACGCCGTCCGCGTCGACGTCGACGCGAACGGACTCGATCTCGAGCTCGGCCCCGGCAACTCGCCCGCCGTCGACGTCGATCTCCCGCTCGAGCCCGTGACCGGCGTGCTGGAACCGGTGACCGGCGTCCTCGAGCCCGTAGCGGGCGTGCTCGAGCCGACCGTCGACATCGTGA
The DNA here is from genome assembly GCA_035762585.1 of Myxococcota bacterium. Classification (GTDB taxonomy): domain Bacteria; phylum Myxococcota_A; class UBA9160; order UBA9160; family UBA6930; genus VGRF01. Next base: position 208 of record DASTOI010000217.1, on the reverse strand, counting down.
CCGACACCACCGACACACTTCTCGGAGGAGTTCTCCGAGCCCTTCCCTAATCCCGCGCTCCTCCGCGTCCCCCAAACACGCGTAGCGTGCGCCGATCGCGCCTCGAAGGCGCGATCGGCGCACCATTCCCCAACCCCGTGCTTCGGCCGACCGAATCGAGCACACCGCCCCGCGCGCCGGCGGCGCGAGCCCCCCGCCGCCAGCGAGG
>DASTOI010000216.1:0-4596 GCA_035762585.1 Myxococcota bacterium | reverse complement strand
CCAGAGCTCGGCGCCGGTCGCGGCGTCGAGCGCGAACGCGCGCAGCGACGGCGACGAGCCGTAGAGCACGCCGTCGACGACGAGCGGGTTGCACTGGATCTGCGTCGGCGTCCCGGGCGCGATTCCGCCGGCGGCGTACTCCCACGCGACGCGCAGCGAGCCGACGTTCGCGCGATCGATCCGCGCGAGCGGCGAGTGCTGGCCGCCGTTCAGGTAGCTGCGCCACTCGTGCGCGGCCGGAGCGGCCTTCGCACGCGCGGCTGCAAACGCCGCCGCGCCCGCGCTTCGTTGCGACGGCGCTTCCGTCCCGCACGCAGCGAGCGCGAGCGCGGCGAGGGCGAAGCAGCGGCGCATGCGCGCACGCTACTCCGCCCCAATCACTCCGTCAGTCGCGGAAGTCCCAGCCCCAGCCGGCGAATACGACGGCCTGCGGAATCGCGTAGTACGGAACGTGGTGAGCGCTGATCAGGTGGCGGTGGAAGTGGTCCTGATTGCGCCAGCGCTTGCCGTGGTGGCGGCAGCCGTACTCGTACGCGTGGCGATGGTCGCGGCCGTAATAGGCGCGGCCGCGGTGCCAGCGATGGCCACGGCGGTCCCAATCGCGATCCCGGTCCCGATGCCAGTGGCGGCGATCGCCCCGATCCCAGTCGCGATCCCAATGACGCCGCCCGTCGCGATCCCAGTCGCGACGCCAGCGGCCGTCGCGATCGTGATCGCGGTGGTCATCGTCGCGATGGACGCGATGGCCGCGCCGGTGATCATCGTCCCGCCAGCCGTCGCGGTCGGCGAACGCGGGCGCCGCGAGCGAGAACGAGAGCAGCGCTGCGCCGATCGCAGCGCCCAGTCGAGAGGTTCGTTTGCGAAGCATCGGTGGAGCCCTCCGCGGCCTACGACGCGGAGCTTCCTCACCCGATTCGATCGCCGGCTCACCGAGCGGCAGCGGCGGCGGCGCGCCATCCTCGGCGCGGCGTTCCTCAGAGTCTTGCGAACTCGCCTGGGAGACCGACTCAGGATGCGCGAACAACGCACGCCGAGAGTCCACGCACGCGGAGGCCACTGTTCGACTCCGCTCGGCTCCGAAGACTGCGACCCGTGAGGGAAACCCTCACGGGTCCTCGCTGCGCGCGCCGCTGCGCGGCGCTTGCTGGGAGATTTCGTGATCGCCGCCACGCCCGAAGCGCCGCGCACGGCCGTCTTTCCGCCGGGCGTGCGGCACCTGACGCCGTTTCCGTTCATGCGCGCGCTGCGCGCCGACCCGCTCGAGGCGTTCGGCGCGGTTCTCAGGCAGCACGGCGACGCGGCGGGAATCCGCGGCGGCCCGATTCAGGTCGTTCTGCTCGCGCGGCCCGAGCACGCGCGCCACGTGCTGATCCGCAACGCGCGCAACTACGGCAAGGGCCCGCAGATCGCGAAGCTGCGCCGAATCGCGGGCGACGGCGTGTTCTTCGTGGACGGCGACGAATGGCGCCGCCAGCGCAGGATGATCGTGCCGGCCTTCCAGCGCGCGAGAGTCGAGGCGCTCGTGCCGCACATGGTGGCGGGCGCCGACGCGATGCTCGCGCGCTGGCGGACGCAGCACGCCGGCGGCGCCAGCTTCGACGCGACGCCGGACCTCTCGAAGCTCGCGCTCGACGTCGTCTGCCGCGCGATGTTCGGCTCCGACGTGCGCGAGCACGCCGACGCGTTCCACGCGCACGCCGCCGTCGCCGCGCGCTACGCGCAGTACCTGTTCGAGCACGTCTTCCCGCTGCCGCGCTGGATCCCGAACGCGCGCAACCGCCGCATGCGCGAAGCGATGCGCTGGGTGAACGGCTTCATCCACGAGATGATCGACGCGCATCGGCGTCCCGGGGCGCCGGCCGACGACTTGTTGGGCCTCTTGCTGCGCGTGCGCGACGAAGAAACGGGCGCCGCGCTCAGCGACGCCGAGCTGTTCGACGAGCTGATGACGTTCGTCAACGCCGGCCACGAGACGACGGCCGTCTCGCTCGCGTGGTCGCTCTACGAGATTGGGCGCGACGCGGCGCTGCGCGCGCGGCTCGAAGCCGAGGTCGACGCGCAGCTCGGTGCCGCGCAGCCCGAGCTCGCGCAGCTTGCTCGGCTCGATCTGCTCGGCCGCACGATTCGCGAGGTGCTGCGCTTGCACCCGCCGGGCTGGGCGCTGCCGCGCCAGGCGCTCGCGCGCGACGAGATCGACGGCGTGCTGATCCCGCGCGGCGCGACCGTGCTGGTCGCCGTGTACTTCCTGCACCGCCACCCGGAGCTCTGGAGCGATCCCGAGTGCTTCGACCCGGATCGCTGGCTGCCCGAGCGCGGAGAGCCGCGCCACGCGTTCGCGTATCTCCCGTTCGGGCTCGGCGGGCGGCGCTGCGTCGGCGAGGACTTCGCGCTGCTCGAGCTGCGCGCGGTGCTCGCGCGCATCCTGCAGCGCTGGCGCGTCGAGCTCGATCCCGCGCACCCGGTCGTCGCGAGGCCCGAGCTGACGCTGAAGCCGGCGCACGGGGTACGGCTGCGCATCCGCGCCAGGGCGCCCGCATGACGGACACCGTCACTCGCGAGCAAGTGGAAGAGCGGCTGCGCGAGCGGCTCGAGCCGACAGCGCTGCGCGTGATCGACGAGAGCCACCTGCATGTCGGCCACGGCGCGCCCGGCTCGCACTTCCGCGTGGAGGTCGTGTCGGAGCGCTTCCAGGGGCTCTCGCGCGTCGCCGCGCAGCGGCTCGTCTACGACGCGCTCGGCGAATGGATCGGCGGCGCGATCCACGCGTGCGCGGTCTCGGCGCGCGCTCCCACCTGAATCGCCCGATCGGCGCCTACGGCAACGCCAGGTTCTCAGGGCGCGGCGTGTGTCTGCCCGGACGCGGCGCTCCCTAATTCATCGGCCGTCGCGGCGAGGTCCACGCGCCAGGCGCCGTCGACCTGCACCAGATGCGTCTCGAATGCGACGTGCTCGTCCGCGCCCTCGCCATGGAAGGTCGTCTCGACGAGCGCCCGGTTCTCGCTGCGGAGCGCCTCGCCGATCGCCGGGGAGCCTTCGGGCGCGAACGAGCCGAGCGATGCCGCAACGTCCGAGGCATGCCTCGCCGTCGAGAACGGCGCGGCGATCGCGTACTCGCGCGCTGCCGCCGCCGTCCAGAACTCGAGCGCGACCTCCTCCGGCGACGCGGCCTCGCTGCACGAGGCGAGCGCGGCCAGGGCGGCGAGCAGCGCGAGGCGGGCTGTGCTCACGGAGCCACCCTAGCTGCGCGTGAACGCCGTCTCCAGAACGCGCGGGAAGCGGGCTGCGCGTCAGTGCTTCTTCTTGGCCTGTCCGGGCGGGCCGCCATGCGGATGGCGCTTCGCCTGCAGCCGCACCGGCACGACGCTCAGCGAGGCGACGCGCCAGCGATCCGGCGTGCCGACGCTCACCTCCCAGTGCTCGCCGGAGATCCGGAAGTAGCTCCCGTCGAGGAACCAGACGTCGTTCAGGCCGACGACGACATACACGCCGAGCTCTCGGTCGAACACGAGATCGCGGCCTTCGTGCTTGTGTCGGTAGCCGTGAGCCGGAGCGTGGGGCGGCGGGCCGCCGCCTTCGTCGTGATACACGCGCGCCGGCGCATCGATCACGACGCAGGCAGGCGACGCGACGAGCAGCGCGCAGACGAGCGCGCTCTGGAGACGGCGGGCCATGACGAGACCTCCTGGCGGACCGCCCGTTATCGGGCGCGCGTGGCAGCGGGCTGTAATGCGCGTCACCGAGTGGGTTGCTGCTTCAGGCCGATTCGCGTTTCGACGAGGCACTCGCCCATGATTCGCCGCGTTCTCCCCCTCGTGTTCCTCGTGATCCTTTCCGCCCCGTTGGCCGGCTGCTGGGTGCTCGACGAGCTCGACAGCGGCAAGAAGATCATGGACGCCCACTCGGCCAAGAGCCCCGGCGAGAAGGAGGCGGACGCGAAGAAGCCGGGCGCCGCAGCCTCTGCGCCCGGCGGCAAGGACGCGGTCGACACCTACTTCCGAGGCGAGGAAGAGGACGGCACCACGAAGACGTTCGCGCCCGGCTCGATGAGCGAGGGCATCGTCGCCTGCAAGCTCGGCGGCTCGACCCAATTCATGACGCGCGAGAACTGCGCGGCGCGCGGCGGCCAGGCAAGCGGCGCGTAGCGCCGCGCGCAGCGAGGCGGAGTCTTCGGAGCCGAGCGGAGTCGAACAGTGGCCTCCGCGCCGCGCTGCGCCTCGAGGCTGCGCGTTCGCGCATCCGCCGCGGGACCGGCAAGCGGCGCGTAGCGCCGCGCGCAGCGAGGACCCGTGAGGGTTTCCCTCGCGGGTCGGAGTCTTCGTAGCCGAGCGAAGTCGAACAGTGCCCTCCGCGTGCGCTGGACCCTCGGCGTGCGGTGATCGGTCATCCTGAGTTGGTCTCCTAGCCCCTCGCGCGGGCAGGCCTTCGAGCTTCGTCGGGGCGGTTCCAGCGAGCGACGCAGATGCGTCGCGAATGCGGTCGACCTAACAAACGAAGCGCGCGAGCCAGTCGGCGAGGTCGACGGAGAAGCCGGCGGCGTTTCGGTGGCCGCCGCCGCCGAGGCCGGCGGCGAGCTCGGCGACGTCGAGCTCGCCGATC
>DASTOI010000215.1:0-3602 GCA_035762585.1 Myxococcota bacterium | reverse complement strand
TGCGCTTCGTGCGCGACGACCAGCAGGAGATCTCGCGCGTGATGACGCGCGAGGGCCTCGTGACGGTGCCGCCCGGCACCGACATGGAGCGCGCGAAGGAGCTGCTGCACGAGCACAGGATCGAGAAGCTGCTCGTGGTCGACGCGAGCGGCGCGCTGCGCGGGCTGATCACGATCAAGGACATCGAGAAGAGCGAGAAGTTCCCGAGCGCCTCGAAGGACGCGCTGGGCCGGCTGCGCTGCGGCGCCGCGGTCGGCGCCGGCCCCGACAACGTCGCGCGCGCGCAAGCGCTCGTGAACGCCGGCGTCGACGTGATCGTCGTCGATACCGCGCACGGGCACTCGGCCGGCGTGCTCGACACGATCGTCGCGCTGCGCCGCACGTTCCCGTCGCTCCCGATCATCGGCGGCAACGTCGCGACCGCCGAGGGCGCCGAGGCGCTCGTGAAGGCGGGCGTCTCGGGCGTGAAGGTCGGCGTCGGCCCGGGCTCGATCTGCACGACGCGCATCGTCGCCGGCGTCGGCGTGCCGCAGCTCACCGCGGTGATGGACGCCGCGAAGACCGCGACGCGCTTCGGCGTGCCGGTCGTCGCCGACGGCGGCGTGAAGTTCTCCGGCGACGTCGTGAAAGCGCTGGCCGCGGGCGCGAGCACGGTGATGATCGGCTCGCTGTTCGCCGGCACCGACGAATCGCCCGGCGAGGTGATCCTCTATCAGGGCCGCTCGTACAAGGTCTACCGCGGCATGGGCTCGCTCGGCGCGATGGCCGACGGCAGCAAGGACCGATACTTCCAAGGCGACGTCGAGGACAATCGCAAGCTCGTGCCCGAGGGCATCGAGGGCCGCGTGCCGTACCGCGGCAGCCTCTCGAGCAGCATCCACCAGCTGCTCGGCGGCCTGCGCTCCGGGATGGGTTATTGCGGCGCCGCGACGCTGCCGGATCTGCGCGCGAACGCGCGCTTCGTGCGGATCTCTCAGGCCGGGCTCGTCGAGAGCCACGTCCACGACGTGATCATCACGCAGGAGGCTCCCAACTACCGAATCGAATGATTCGGCTCGCTTTTTTCGCGGCCATCCCCCCGGTCGCCTCGACAACTCCAACCCGCGGTCCCTCGGCCGCCCTGCGAGAGCGACCCACCGACATGTCCGCCGACCCCCATGGCGACCGCATCCTGATCCTCGATTTCGGCGCGCAGTACAGCCAGCTGATCGCGCGCCGCATCCGCGAGCAGCGCGTCTACTGCGAGATCCAGCCCGCGAATTGGCCGCTCGCGAAGATCCGCGCGTTCGCGCCGAGGGGCATCGTGCTCTCGGGCGGGCCCGCGAGCGTGTACGCCGAGGGCGCGCCGTCCTGCGACCCCGGCATCTACGAGCTGGGCGTGCCGGTGCTCGGCATTTGTTACGGGCAGCAGCTGATGGCGCACCAGCTGGGCGGCGTCGTCGAGAAGGCGGACGCGCGCGAGTATGGGCGCGCGCTGCTGCACGTCGAGAAGCCGCACGCGCTGTTCGCCGGCCTCGACGCCGCGGATCGCAACGTGTGGATGAGCCACGGCGACCGCGTGCTGCGGCTGCCCGAGGGCTGGGAGGTGATCGCGACCAGCGCGAACTCCCCATTCGCCGCGGTGGCGCACCGCACGAAGCCGCTGGTCGGCGTGCAGTTCCATCCCGAGGTGAACCACACCGAAGGCGGCGACCAGCTGCTGCGCAACTTCGCGCTCGGCATGTGCGGCTGCGCGGGAACGTGGACGGTGGAGGCCTTCGTCGAGAGCGCGGTGGAGCGCGTGCGCGCGCAGGTCGGCGGCGGGCGCGCGATCTGCGGGCTCTCGGGCGGCGTCGACTCGTCGGTCGCCGCGGCGCTCGTGCACCGCGCGATCGGGGACCAGCTGACCTGCATTTTCGTCGACCACGGCTTGTTACGGGAAAGCGAGCGCGCCGAGGTCGAGCGCACGTTCGGCGCGAACCTGCACGTGCGGCTCGTGACCGTCGACGCGAGCGAGCGCTTCCTGCGCGCGCTCGCGGGCGTCATCGACCCGGAGACGAAGCGCAAGATCATCGGCCGCCTGTTCATCGAAGTGTTCGAGGAGGAGGCCGCGAAGCTCGGCGGCGCGGACTTCCTGGTGCAGGGCACGCTCTACCCCGACGTGATCGAGAGCGTGTCGGTGCGCGGACCGAGCGCGACGATCAAGACACATCACAACGTCGGCGGCCTGCCCGAGCAGATGCGGCTCGCGCTGGTCGAGCCGCTGCGCGAGCTGTTCAAGGACGAGGTGCGCGCGGCGGGCCGGCAATTGGGGCTTCCGCCGGTGATGGTCGGACGCCATCCGTTCCCGGGCCCAGGCCTCGCGATCCGCATCATCGGCGCGGTGACGCGCGAGCGGCTCGCGCTGCTCCGCCGCGCCGACGCGATCCTGATCGACGAGATCCGGCGCGCCGGCTGGTACGACCAGATCTGGCAGGCGTTCGCGGTCTTCCTGCCGATCCAGAGCGTCGGCGTGATGGGCGACGAGCGCACCTACGAGAACGCGATCGCGCTGCGCTGCGTGTCGTCGGCCGACGCGATGACGGCCGACTGGTCGCGCCTCCCGCACGAGCTGCTCGCGCGCATCTCGAGCCGCATCACGAACGAGGTGCGCGGGGTAAACCGCGTCGTCTACGACGTTTCCTCCAAGCCGCCCGCGACGATCGAGTGGGAGTAGGAGTGCAGCGCTCGAACGCAGCTCGAGAAGCTGCAAGCCGCCCAGCGCCGGCGAAGCCGGCGCAGGCGGCGCGCAGCGAGGCTACGCGAGCCTTCCGCTCGCGTGAGCGGAGCGGAGATCGAAAGAGATGAGAGTCCATGTGCTTCAGCATGCGCCGTTCGAGGGGCTCGGCAGCATCGAGCGCTGGCTCGCGCGGCGGCGCGCACAGGTGGCGACGACGCGGCTCTACGAGTCGTCCGCGCGTTTTCCCGAAGTCGCGAGCTTCGACTTCTTGGTCGCGCTGGGCGGGCCGATGAGCGTGAACGACGAGGCGTCGCATCCCTGGCTCGCGCCGGAGAAGCGCTTCATCGCCGACGCGGTGCGCAGCGGGAAGCGCGTGCTCGGAATTTGCCTCGGCGCACAGCTGCTCGCGAACGCGCTCGGCGCCGCGGTCCGGTCCGGCGCGCACAAGGAGATCGGCTGGTTCGACATCCGCGCCGAACGGCAGCCTCCTGGAGCGCTTCAGCTTCCCGAGGAGGAGTCGGTCTTCCACTGGCACGGCCAGATGTTCGACATCCCCGACGGCGCCGTTCGTCTCGCCGAGAGCGCGGGCTGCAAGAACCAGGCGTTTCAGCTCGGCGCGCACGTCGTCGGCCTGCAGTTCCATCTCGAGATGACTCCGAGAAGCGTCGAGGCGATGATCGCGAGCTGCGGAAGCGAGCTCGCCGACCCCGGGCTCTACGTGCAATCCGCGGACGTCCTGCGTCGCGCCGGCCCGCGGCGCTTCGCGCGCGCGCAGGAGCTGATGGGCGGCGTGCTCGATCAGCTGACGCGCGGGTGCGCTTGATGGCGAACGTCCCGTTCACGCACCTGCACCTGCACACGCAGTACTCGCTGCTCGACGGCGCGATCCAGCACAACCCGCTGT
>DASTOI010000214.1:0-2280 GCA_035762585.1 Myxococcota bacterium | reverse complement strand
AGCGCGCACGTGTTAGGCGGCTTCCTCGGGCGCTTCGACGGCGAGCTCTGGCGCGTCGAGGACGGCGTGCCGCAGTTCGCCGCGAACCCGGTGCGCTTCCTCGCCGAGCTCTATCACTTCCTCGATCTCGAGAAGCGCCCGGACAAGCCGCCCGCGGAGCAGATCTGGAGCCACGACGCCGAGATCCTCGACGCCGCGCTCGCGTTCTACGCGGAGGTCGAAAAACGGACCGGCGCGAAGAGCGCTGCCGAGCTCGAGGCGCTGTTCGCCGGCGCGCCGAACGCGAAGCTGTGCGGCGGCGACGAAGCGCTCTGGCGCCGCTGCCTCGCCTCGCACCGCGGCTTCCAGATCGGCCTCGAGCTGCTCTTGCTCGTTCCGCGCATCGGCGCGAAGTCCGAGTTCTTGGGCGTCACGGTGAACGAGGAGCTGCAGCCCGAGTTCCCGAAGCAGTTCCTCGACGCGAAGCACGCCGCCGAGCTCGCGCGCGCGCTCGCGCCGCCGCCGCCCGCCGCGAGCGACGAGATCGTCACGCCCACCGGCGGCACCTATTACGCGCGCGAGGCGCCGCACCTGCCGCCGCTGATTCAGGAAGGCGATCACTTCGAGGCCGGCCAGCCGCTGTTCGTGATCGAAGTGATGAAGATGTTCAACAAGGTGCTCGCGCCGTTCTCGGGCACGATCGTGAAAGACCTGATGCACGGCCGCGACGGCAGCGTCGTGAAGAAGGGCGAGCCGATCTTCCGCATCGAGCCCGACGAGCGCCGCGACCCCGAACCCCCCGAAGCCGCCGCCCGCCGCCGCCGCGAAGCCACGCTCGCGCTGCTCTGAGAGACCCTAAGAGAGATAGGGACCCCAAGGGGCGTTCCTGCGGGGCGCCGGATGCGGAGGACATCGATGACGTCCCTTCACTCGCGAAGCGATCGGTCGCGTTGGAGCGTCGCGCTCGCTGCGATGCTGCTGGCCTTCGGTTCCGGCTGCGTTGCGGTGACGGACGCCGGGCCGGTTCGCGTGGAGCCGCGGCCGTCGCATCACCAGTCTTGCCGTGTCCCGCCCGGGCATCTTCCTCCTCCGGGTGAGTGTCGGATCTGGTATCCGGACCGCCCGCCCGGCCAGCAGCCGCCGCCAGGCGACTGTTACGAGCTCGAGCGGCGCGTCCCGCCGGACGCGTGCCTCGTCTACGGCGACTAGCAATCGGCGAATCCAAGAATCACGGGGTAGCTCGTCGCCGTGAGCTGACTGTTTGGAGCCGAGCAGAGGCCCAACAACTTGACGCCCGTCCTCTTCGACACCGACATCTCCGGCGACGTCGACGACGCGCTCGCGCTCGCGGTGCTGCTCTCCGCGCCTGAGAAGCTGCAGCTCATCGCCGTAACGACCGTCTCCGGCGACACGCGCGCCCGCGCGTTCGGCGCCGGCCGCCTGCTCGCCGAAGCCGGCCGCCGCGACGTCGACCTCTGCGCCGGCGCGCGCGATCCGCTCGTGCGCAAGAACGACTACCCGCTCGACGTCGCCGGCTACGGCGAAGGGCCCACCGTCCCGATCAGCGCCGAGCCCGCCCCCGAGCGCATCGTGCGCGCCGCGCGCGAAACCCCCGGCCTGGAGCTCGTCCACGTGGGGCCGCTGACGAACCTCGCCCACGCGCTCGCGCTCGATCCAAAGCTCCCCGAGCGCGTCGCCCGCCTCACGATCATGGGCGGCCACATCCGCCGCGTCGCGATCGGCACGCACGTCTGCGCGCCGGGCATCGACTACAACCTGTGCAGCGATCCCGAAGCCGCGGTGTGCGTGCTCGGCGCCGGCTTCACGACGCGCCTCGTCACCGCCGACGTGACGCTCCAGGTGTGGATGACCGAGGCGCAGCGCCTAAAGCTCGCCGCCTCCCCGCGCCCGGTGGCGCGCATTCTCTCGCGCCTGATCGCGCGCTGGACGCCGCGCCAAATCGAGATCTTCACCGGCATGGGCGGCACGCTCGCGCCCGACAACGCCGCGTTCCTGCACGACCCGCTCACCGTGCTCTCGCTGATCGACGCCTCCTCGCTCGGCTTCGAGCGCCTGCACATCCTGCCGACGATCCAGCGCGGGGTGATGCGCACGATCGAGGTGCCGACCAAGAGCGGGTTAGGCGCCGAGATGGAGTGCGCAGTGACGGTCGATCCGGCGCGAGCGCGCGACGAGATCGTGCGGCGGGTCGCGGCTGTCTGAGCTGAAGCCGGCCAGCGCCGCGTACTTGTTGGGAAATTCGTCGCTTCAGACAGACCGCGGCGCAAGCTTCCTTGCTGT
>DASTOI010000213.1:0-3354 GCA_035762585.1 Myxococcota bacterium | reverse complement strand
CCGGCCTTGTTGGCGCACTTGACGATGTTCTGGGCGCTCGTGACCGCCGCCGTCACGAGGTGGATCTTGGCCTCGAGCCGCACCCCGCTCATGCCGAGCGGCTCCCGGATCCCGTCCTGGTCGTCGATGATGAACTCCTGCGGGATCACGTGGATCACCTCGCGATCCATCGGGATCGCGACCGCCTTCGCGGCGTCGATCACGCGCCGCACGTCGCTCTCGGTCACCTCTTGGTTCTTCACCGCGACGATGCCGTGCGAGTTGAAGCCGTCGATGTGGCCGCCCGCGATGCCGGCGTAGACCGACGTGATCTCGCAGTCGGCCATCAGCTCCGCCTCTTCGACCGCGTGCTTGATCGAGTCGACGGTCGCGTCGATGTCGACGACGACGCCCTTGCGCAGCCCCTTCGACGGATGCGTGCCGATTCCGACGATGTCGACGCCGGCCTCCGTCGCCTCCGCGACGATTGCGCAGATCTTCGTGGTCCCGATGTCGAGTCCGACGATCAGGTTGTCTTTGCGTGACACAGCTTCTCACCCCCTCGCGAGACCGCGGCGTTCGAGTCCGTCTCGTTCGCCGCAGCCACCCCCAACAACTCTGGCTCCGAGCAGAGCGGCGCGAAGCGCAGCACGCTCTGTCCCGGGAAACGCAGATCGATCGCCGTCGCGCGCGCGAGCGCGGGCTCGTTCAGCGCGAGCACGCGGCCGAGCAGCGCGAGCTTCTCGCGGCTCTCGCCGCCGCCGAGCACGACGCGCAGCTCGCGGCCTTCGAGCAGCACCGCGGGCGCCTCGCTGCCGAGCGCGCTCGAGATCTCGATCGCGCGCACCGCGGGCAGACGCGCCGCGATCCAGTCCTGGAGCAGCGCGACGCCTCCCGCGAGTGCGGGATCCGCCCGGCCCCCCGGCGGCAGCGCGGCGAGGCCGATCAGCTCGGGGCCGCGCGTCTCGGCGGGGGCGGGCGCGAACGCGACCCCGCTCGCGTCGACCAGGTAGCGCGAGCCATCCGCGAGCCTTGCCACCGCGACCGGCACGCGCTCCTCGATCGCCACCACCACGCGGTTCGGCGCCACCGTCGTCGCGCGCGCATCGCGCACCCACGGCAGCGCCTCGAGCGCGCGCGCGACGTCGTCCTCGTCGACGTCCGCGAGCGGGAAGCCGGCGTGCAGGCCGCTCGCGCTCGCAATCTGCGCGGGCGTCGTGTGCACGTTGCCCGCGACCGCGAGCGCCGCCACGTGTGCGCGGCCGGGCAGCGCGCGTGCGAGCAGGTCGTCGCCGAACGCGCTGCCGAGCGCGAAGCCCACGAGACCGGCGCCGGCGATCAGCGCGCGCTTCAGCGAGCGGCGGCCGGGACGCACGGGCGTGAAGCCGCCCTGCGTGACGCCGAGCCGGCTCTTGCCGCGTCGCCACGGCCAGCGAATCGGAATGCGCGGCGGCTTCGAGGTCGTCATCGCGCACGCTCCTCGGGCGCGCTGCGCCCCCACACCTTCACCTCGGGCTCGAGCTGGATGCCGGTCTTCAGCCGCACCAGCGCGCGCGCGTGGCCGATCAGCGCGAGCACGTCGCTCGCGGTCGCGCCGCCCGTGTTCACGATGAAGTTCGCGTGCAGCGGCGAGATCATCGCGCCGCCACGCGTCTCGCCCTTCAGGCCCGCGGCCTCGATCAGCTGCCCGGCGAAGTGCCCGCGCGGATTCTTGAACACCGAGCCGCACGACGGCTGGTCGACCGGCTGCGTCGCGCGCCGCTTCGCGAGCAGGCGCTCGCTCTCTTCTTCGACGTGCTTTCGATCCGAAATCTCGACCGCGAGCAGTGCTGACACGACCACCGAGCCCTCGGCGAACCCAACAAGTGCTCGATAGCGGAAGCGCAGCGCGGCGCGAGGGAACGCGCGCACGAATTTTCCGGCCGGGCTCATCAGCTCGACCTCTTGCACGACGTCCTTCGCCTCGCGCGCGCCGATGCCGGCGTTCATCGCGACCCAGCCGCCGAGCGTGCCCGGGATCCCGACGCCGAACTCGAGCCCGGCGAGCCCGCGCTCGCGACAGAAGCGCGTGAGCGACGCGTGCGAGACGCCGGCCTCGACCCGTAACAGCCGGCCCGGCCGCTCCTCGAGCCGCTTCAGCTTCGCCAGCTGGATCACGACGCCGTCGACGCCCTCGTCGCGCACGATCGTGTTGAAGCCGCGGCCGATCACGCGCGCCGGCAGCCGGTGCTTTGCGCAGATGCGGAGCAGCGCCGCGAGCGCCGCGCGATCCGGCGGCGTCGCGAGCGCGTCGGCGATGCCGCCGACGCGCAGCGAGGTGAGCCGCGCGGTCGGCGCATCGAACTCGATCGCGCCGCCGAGCGCCGCCGAGAGCTCCATGCGCGCGGCGTCCGGAATCACGGGCGCGCTTCCAGCGCGGCGAGAAGCTGCGGGCCGAGTCTCGTGATCGAGCCCGCGCCGAGCGTCAGCACGAGATCGCCCCCGCGCAGCTCGGGCGCGAGCGCGGGCGCGATCGCCTCGAGGTCCGCGATGAAGCGCACGTCGCGGTGCCCGCGCTGGCGCACGGCCTCGGCGAGCGCGGCTGCCTCTACGCCGGGCAGCTTCGGCTCGCTCGCCGCGTAGATCTCGGTGAGCACGAGCAGGTCCGCGTCGTGGAACGCGGCCGCGAAGTCGTCGAACAGATCGCGCGTGCGCGTGTAGCGATGCGGCTGGAAGACGACGACGAGACGCCCCGCGTGCTGCTCGCGCGCGGCCGCGAGCGTCGCGCGGATCTCGGTCGGGTGATGGCCGTAGTCGTCGACCACACGCACGCCGCGCGCGTCGCCCTTGTGCTCGAAGCGGCGCTCGACGCCCGCGAAGCTCGCGAGCGCCTCGGCCGCGCGCGCGAACGGGACGTCGAGCTCGGCCGAGACCGCGAGCGCGGCCAGCGCGTTCGCGACGTTGTGGCGGCCAGGCAGCGCGATGCGCGCGGCGCCGATCGCGTCGCCCGCGCGCCGCACCGCGAAGCGCGAGCCTGAGCCGTCGCGCGCGATGTCGTGCGCGACCCAATCCGCCTGGGCCGAGAAACCGTACGTCGTGCGCCTGCGCGCGATGCGCGGCAGCAGCCGCTGCACGCCGGCGTCATCGAGGCACAGCACCGCGCGGCCCCAGAACGGCAGCCGATTCGCGAACGCGGCGAACGCGTCCTCCATCGCGTCGGCGGTGCCGTAGTGATCGAGGTGCTCGGGCTCGACGTTCGTGATCACCGCGATGACCGGCGAGAGATGCAGGAACGAGCCGTCGCTCTCGTCCGCCTCGGCAACGAGGAACGGACCTCGTCCGAGTCGCGCGCCAGTCCTCTCCGAACTCCGCTCGGCTTCGCCTCGCTGCGCGCGA
>DASTOI010000212.1:0-17004 GCA_035762585.1 Myxococcota bacterium | reverse complement strand
GCCGCGCTCGGCGGCGACCGCGTTCGCGGTGTCCGAGAGGTGCGCGGTGCCCTTGTCCGCGGCGACGACCAAGTAGGGGTCGTCGCCGTCGCGGCGGTAGACGCCGGCCGGCGGCGCGATCTCGCCGCGCGCGTCGATGTTGTCGGTGACGTCGAGCAGCCCCGCGATGAACTCGCGGTACTTCGCGTCGCCGCGCGCGCGCGCGTCGGCCGGCGAGCTCGGCGCCGGCAGCACGACGAAGCCGCCCTTCGCACCGACCGGCACGATGATGCCGTTCTTCAGCATCTGCGTACGCATCAGCCCCAACACTTCCGTGCGCAGGTCGCCGGGGCGGTCGCTGTAGCGGATGCCGCCGCGCGCGATCGGCCCGCCTCGGATGTGGATCCCGAAGAAGCCGGCGCCGGCGACGACGATCTCGCGATACGGCCGCGGCGTCTCGAGCTCCGGAATGCGCCGCGAGTCGAGCTTCAGCGAGAGCCGGTAGGGCGCGCGCTCGGCGAAGAAGCTGGTGCGCACGGTCGCCTCGATCAGGCCGAACAGCCCCGCGAGCGCGCGGTCCTCGTTCAGCGCCGGGATGCGCGCGCGGTAGCGCTCGAACTCGTCGCGCACGCGCGCCTCGCGCGCGGCGCGGTCGCCGCGTTGCGCGGGGTCGAGGCACGCGCGGAAGTACGCGAGCAGGAGCCGCGCTGCGATCGGGTTGCCGAGCAGGGTCTCGCGCATCGCCGCCGCGGTCAGCGTGCCCTGAATCTGCTCGTAGTAGGCGACGTAGGTGCGCAGGCAATCGACCTCGCGCCAATCGAGGCCGGCGATCAGCGTGAGCGCGGAGAGCGCGTCGTCGGCGACGCCGCCGACCAGCACCGTGCGCAGCGCGTCGGTGAGGCGCGGCGCCAGCGCATCGAGGTCGCTCTGCTCGCCCATCGCGACGATGCGCAGCGCGACCAGCGTCGCGGCCGGCCGATTCGCCGCGCGCACCGCCTCGCGGCGCGCGTCGATCACCTGGATGCCGAAGCGATCCACGATCGGCAGCAGCTCCGATAACAAGCGCGGCTGCGTGAGGAAGATCTTCAGCAGCGTGTCGTGCGGAGCATCGACCTCGGTGTAGAGCGCGAACTGCGGGGAGCCGCGCTGCGCGTGCAGGCGCTCCAGCGCGAGCACGTCCGAGGCGGCGTCGCGCGGATGCGTGTCGACGCGATACGGCTCCGAGAACGCGTCCTCGTAGAGCGACGCGAGCTCGAGGCCCGGCTCGGCGCCGATCGATCGGCCGAGCGCCTCCGCGAGGCGGTCGATCCAGGCCGAGACCTTTTCGCGCACCGCGCGCTCGAGCTGCTCGAACGAGACCTCGCCGAGCCGCGGGCCGGCGGGCGTGCAGAAGAAATGGATCAGCGCGGTGTCTTCCTCGATGAACGAGGTGCGCGAATCCGCGTGGATCGGCCCGAACTGCGCGGTGAGCACACTCTCGACCAGCCCGCGCAGATCGTCGCGGTAGCGGTAGCGCGGCATCACGACGACCGCGTACAGCGAGCGGCGGTTCGCGTCGACCGAGAGCACGAGCTGCGGCTCGTCGCTGCCTTCGGCGGCGATGATGTCTTCGATCACGCGCGCGCAGGCGTCGGGGTGGCTCGCGAGCAGGAACTCGGCGGGCGTCTGATCGAACGTCGTGACGATCGCCTTCTGGCGATGCGAGCCCGGCGCGGTCTGCTTCTCGGCGAGGATCGCCTCGAGCCGCTCGTACAGCAGCGGGATCTGCGAGCCGGGCGTGCGCAACGCGCGGAACGTGAACAGGCCGCAGACGACCATGAATCCTGATAACTGGCCGCTCTCGTCGTGCTCCTTCACGAGCACGCGGTCGAGCCGACCGGCGCGGTGCACCGTGGACGGGATGCGCGACTTCCCGATCAGAATGATGCGCGTGTCGGCGAGCTGCTCGCGGATCTCCTCCGGGATCTCGGCGCCCTCGAGCGGCGACGCGAAGCGCGAGCTCGCGTCGTCGCGGAACAGCCCGAGCCCGCTCTCGGGGCGCAGCGCGACGCGCAGGCCGCTGGCGGCGTGCTCCACCGCGTAGCGGCGCACGCCCATGAACACGAAGTTGCCCGCCGCGAGCCAGCCGAGGAAGCGGCGGATCTTGTCGGCGCGCTCGGCGGCGCCGGGAATGAACTGACCGGCGAACTCGACGTTCGCCTCGGCCTCGCGCACCTCGCGGACCATGCGGCGATGGTCGTCGGTGATCGCCTCGAGCCGCGCGAAGCGGCGGCGCAGCTCGGCCTCGAGCTTCTCCGGCTCCGAGACGCGCGGCGCCACCTCGACGTACATCACCGATTCGCGCGCGCCGCGGCCGAGCGCGAAGCCGGCGCCGCTGCGGTCGACCTGCAGCACGGGATGCACGAAGCACTCCTCGCGCAGCCCCTGCTCCCGCAATAACAAGCGCGTCGTGTCGACCAGGAACGGGCGGTCGGGCTGCACGGCCTCGATCGCGGTGCGCCCCGGCGTGTCGGGCGGGTTCCACACGCGCAGCGAGATCCCGCCGCTGCGCTCGTGTGCGAACTCGAACATCCGCCACGCGAGCGCGGCGAGCCCGCGAGCGCCGCGCGTGCGCCAGAGGCGCCGGTCGACGTCGCGCATCAGCGCCTCGACGAACGCATCGATCTCGCCGCTGCGCGCAGTGCCGGCCGAGGAGATTTCGGCTCGCACGGTCGCGAGCGCCTCGGCCTGCCATGAGCGCTGTTCTCGCACGGAGCTCATCCTACCCACCCATCGGCCGGCCGGGCGCGCTTCGTTGACCCGCGCCGCCCCGCGTGTGACGGTGCCGTCGCGAGGGCGCCGTGAGCGAACGCGAGATCGAGGACGAGCAAACGTCGCGCGTGCGCGCGTGGCTCGAGGCCGAGCTCGGGCACGTCGTGCGGATCGAGCGCCAAGGGCGCTGGCGGCCCGCGTGGTTCGCTGACGTGGAGCGCGCCAGCGAGCGCCTCGCGCTGTGCGTGCGCGGCGATCGCGTCGACATGCCGCTCGTGTTCCCGCTCGCGCACGAGATGCGCGTGCAGCAGCTGCTCCACGAGCACGGCATTCCGGTCGCGCGCGTGCACGGGCTGATCGAGCAGCCGCTCGCGTACGTGATGGACCGCGTTCCCGGCCGTAATGACTTCGCGGGCGCGAGCGAGGCGGAGCGCGCCGCGGTGGTCGACGACTACCTGCGCGTGCTCGCGCGCCTGCACGCGCTCGACGTGCGTCCGTTCGCGCAGGCGGGCGTGCTGCGGGCGCCGTCGCCCGCGGAGTCGGGCGTGTTCGGCATCCGCCGCTACGAGCAGATCTTCCGCGCGACGAAGAACGGGCCCGAGCCGTTCATGGAATTCTGTCTCGGCTGGCTGCGCCGCAATCCGCCGATCTCGAAGGGCCGCGAGGCGGTGATCGTGTGGGACTCGGGGCAGTTCCATCACGCGGGCGGGCGAGTGACGGCGCTGCTCGATCTCGAGCTCGCGCACATCGGCGATCCGATGATGGACCTCGCCGCTTGGCGCATGCGCGACACGGTGATCGGCTACGGCGATTTCGAGAAGCTCTATGCGCGCTACGAGGAATTATCAGGGCGCGCACTGGATCGGCCCGCGCTGATGCGCCACCACTTCGCGTTCACGCTGACCAATCAGCTGGTGTTCGGCGCCGCGCTGCGCGAGCCGCCGCCCGAGTCGGACCTGATGACGAACGCGCAGTGGTGCTGCGAGACGAACCTGTTTGCGACCGAGGCGCTCGCGGAGATCCTGGGAATCCCGCTGCCTTCGATCGAGACGCCCGCGCCGCGCGAATCGCGCGCACGCACGGCGCTCGCGCAGCTCGTGCAGGCGCTCGGCGCGATCGCGCACGCGGGCGGCGAGCGTTCGATGGACCAGCACACGCGTTACCAGCTGCGGGCGATGTTTCGGCTCGCGCGCCACGCTGCGCGCATCGACGAGATCGGTGAGGCCAGCTCGGGAGCCGATCTCGAAGATCTGCACGCGCTCTTCGGCCGCCGGCCCGCGAGCTGGCGCGCGGGCGAGGCGGAGCTCGAGCGCTTCGTGCTCGCCGACGCCGCGCACGGCCGCCACGACGCCGCGCTCGTGCCGCTCTTTCACAAGCGCAACCTGCGCGCCCAGGCGCTGCTCGGCCCGGCCGGCAGCGCGATGTCGCGCCACCTCCCGATCCAGAAGTTCGCCTGAGCGCGCACGCTCCGCGCAGCCGACCGAGGAAGCCCGCCGTGTCGATTCACCGTCTCGTGATCGCCGCATTCTTGCTGCTGGCCGGGGTCGCATGCGCCACCCAGCCGCTCGCCTCCGGCGAGCGTTTCCTCGACGCCCCGGGCGGTCGCATCTGGGTTCACGTCGCCGGCAGTGGGCGCGGAACGCCGCTGCTCGTGCTGCACGGCGGGCCGGGCGCGTCGAGCGCCTACTTGCGCAGCCTCGAGGTCCTCGGCGACGAGCGGCCGGTCGTGTTTTACGACCAGCTCGGCGGCGGAAAATCCGAGCGGCCCGACGACGCGAGCTTGTGGACGCTCGAGCGCTTCGCGCGCGAGCTGGCGGGGCTGCGCGAGCAGCTCGGTCTGCGCCGCGTGCACGTGCTCGGACACTCGTGGGGCGCGACGCTCGCGGCCGAGCACGTGCTCGGCGGCGCGCGCGGCGTCGAGAGCGTGGTGTTCGCGAGCCCGCTGCTGAGCACCGAGCTGTGGATGCGCGACGCGAACGCGCTGCGCGCGCGGCTTCCCGCCGAGACGCAGGCCGTTCTCGCGGCGCACGAGGCCGCTGGCACGACCGACTCGCCCGCTTATCAGGCGGCCGCGGGGGAGTACTACCAGCGCCACCTCGTGCTGCGCCGCCCGCTGCCGCCGGAGCTGCGCGAGATGAGCGCCTCCATCAATCAACAGATCTACGCGACGATGTGGGGGCCGAGCGAGTTCACCGTCACCGGCAACCTGAAGGGCTATGACGCGCGCGCTCGGCTGCCGCGGCTGCGCATGCCCGTGCTGTTCATCGCGGGGCGCAGCGACGAGGCGACGCCCGCGAGCGCGGCCGAGCTCCAGCGCCTGGTGCCCGGCGCGGAGCTCGTCGTGCTCGAGCACAGCGCGCACATGACGCCGCTCGACGAGCCCGAGGCGTTCGCCGCCGCGATCCGCGCCTTCCTGCGCGAGGCCGATGCGCGCTGACGCCAGCAGACCGACTGCGGGTGCGCGATCACCGCACGCCGCGGCTCTACTCCGCTCGGAGGCCACCGTTCGACTTCGCTCGGCTCCGCCTCGCTGCGCGCGGCGCTTCACGCCGCTTGCAATGCGCTGTGGTACACCCGCTCTTCCGTCACGGAGCGATCCATGAGCAAGACCCGAACCCCTGCGATCGAGGGCTGGTTCCGCGCCGACCCCGCGCGACCCGCGCTGCTGGGCACGCGCTGCACCGGCTGCGGCAGCGTGTTCTTCCCGCGCGAGGAGACCTTCTGCCGCAACCCCGCGTGCGTGAGCACGAAGTTCGAGGAGGTCGAGCTCTCGACGCGCGGCCGGCTCTGGTCCTACACCAACAATTGTTATGCGCCGCCCGCGCCGTACGTCTCGCCGAGAGATCCGTTCGAGCCGTACGCGATCGCCGCGGTCGAGCTCGAGCGCGAGAAGATGGTCGTGCTCGGCCAGGTCGTGCCGGGCGTCGGCGTCGAGCAGCTCGAAGTGGGCATGCCGATGGAGCTCGTGCTCGGCACGCTCTACGAAGACGAAAAGAACGAGTATCTAGTTTGGAAGTGGAAGCCGGCGGCGGCGTGAGCGAGGGAAGACGATGAGCACCGGAGAAGTTGCTGTTCTCGGCGTCGGCATGCATCCGTGGGGCAAGTGGGGCCGCAACTTCGTCGAGTACGGAGTCGCGGCGGCGCGCGCGGCGATGGCGGATGCGGGCATCGACTGGAAGGACATTCAGTTCGTCGCCGGCGGCGAGAACATCCGCAACGGCTATCCCGGCTTCGTCGCGGGCTCGTCGATCATGCAGGCGCTCGGCTTCCAGGGCGCGCAGGTCGCGAGCACCTACGGCGCGTGCGCGACCGGCTCGCAGGCGATCTCGATGGCGCGCGCGCAAATCCTCGCGGGCATCTGCGACGTCGCGCTCGTGGTCGGCGCGGACACCACGCCGAAGGGCTTCTTCGCGCCGACCGGCGGCGGCGAGCGCACGCAGGACCCCGATTGGCTGCGCTTCCGCTTGTTGGGCGCGACGAACCCGGTCTACTTCGGCCTCTACGCGCGCCGGCGCATGGATCTCTACGGCGACACCGAGCGCGACTTCGCGCAGGTGAAGGTCAAGAACTCGCGCTGCGCGGTGCACAACGAGAACGCGCGCTACCGCAAGGCCTACACGCTCGAGGAAGTGCTCGCGTCGCAGATGGTGAGCGATCCGCTGCGGCTCTTGCAGATCTGCGCGACCAGCGACGGCGGCGCCGCGCTCGTGCTGTGCAGCCTGGAGTACGCGCGCAAACGCACGACGAAGCCGGTGAAGCTCGCGGGCGTCTCGACGGTGACGCCGCGCTATCCGCAGACCAGCGTCGAGATGCCGAACTTCGCGAGCGACTCGGCCGCGGCGGTGCGCGTCCCCGACGTCTCGTTCAAGGACTCGATCGCGAAGCTCGCCTACGAGCAGGCCGGCCTCGGCCCCGAGGACATGAGCTGCGCCGAGGTCTACGACCTCTCGTCCGCGCTCGAGCTCGACTGGATGGAGCACGTCGGCCTGTGCAAGCAGGGCGAGGCGGCGAAGCTGCTGCGCGACGGCGTGACCTCGCTCGGCGGCAAGCAGCCGGTGAACCCGAGCGGCGGCCTCGGCGCGTTCGGAGAGGCGATCCCGGCGCAGGCGATCGCTCAGGTCTGCGAGCTCACCTGGCAGATCCGCGGACAGGCGAAGGGGCGCCAGGTCGAAGGCGCGCGCGCCGGCGTCACCGCGAACCTCGGCCTGTTCGGCCACGGCTCGTCGGTGGTCGTGAAGGCGTAGGAGGTCGACTCAGGATGCGCGAACACCGCGCGTCGAGGGTCCACCCCGCGCGCAGGCCACAGTTCGACTCCGCTCGCCTTCGGATCGCTGCGCGCTTCGCTTGCTAGCCGCGACGCCGCGCTTCGCGTTGCAGCTACGCTGCGGCGCATGTCCGACGCCACGTATTTCGAAGTGCGCTGCGAACGCTGCCAGTCGTCCTTCGCGCCGGGCACGAAGCAGTGCGTCCACTGTGGAGCTCCGCTCGGGAGGCGGCTGCTCGGGTTCGACACGCGGAGCGGCGCTCGGGCGGGCGGCCCCACCGAGTTGGATCCACAGCCCGGCGCGCCGGACGCCTCTCCTTCGCTCGGGCGCATCGTGCAGGTCGCGATGATCGCGCTCGCGATCGTCGCGGCGATCGCACGAGCGTGCTTCGATCGCGGCTGAGCCAGCACCGCTTCGGGTGCGCGCAGAACGACTGTGAGGACCCTCCCATGGCGGACGAGAAGGTGAAGAAGACCGACGCCGAGTGGCGCGCGCAGCTCACGCCCGCGCAGTACGCGGTGCTACGCCAGGCCGGCACCGAGCGGCCGTTCACCGGCGAGTACGAGTTCTGCGAGGACGCCGGCACCTACCGCTGCGCCGGCTGCGGCGCCGAGCTGTTCGATTCCGAGACGAAGTACGACTCCGGCTGCGGCTGGCCCGCGTTCTATCAGGCCAAGGAAGGCGGCGCGATTGAAGAGCGCGTCGACACGAGCCACGGCATGGTGCGCACCGAAGTCCTCTGCGCGAAGTGCGAAGGCCACCTCGGCCACGTCTTCAACGACGGCCCGCGCCCCACCGGCCTCCGCTACTGCATCAACTCCGCGGCGCTGAAGCTCGAGAAGAAGTAGGGACGCGGGCGCCGCGCTGTTAACGCAGCGGAGCCCATTCCGACCGCGTCTCGAGTTTGCATGCGGAGCAGCTCGCCAGAACCGCTTGCGCGATCCGCTCGGCGAGCTGCTCCCTCGACCAGTCGGAACGGGACCCGTGAGCCTCGACGGTTGCGAAGACGACGCCCGCATCGGCGTTCACGATGACTCGAAGGAAGTTCCGCTCGTAGTAGAGCGCCGGTAGAGAGTGCGGATCCAGGGGCTCGCGGGTCATCCCGGTCGCCAAGAGCGCGCGATCAATCTCGGCGACCAGCTCTGCTTCGCGTCGGCCGGGCGGAGACTCCGCGCGGACCCAAGTGACCGGTACACAACTGGAGCAGAGCAGCGCGACCGCCACTGCAGCCGGGAGCCACTGCTCCCAACGCACCCCGAGGCGCCGCGCGATGTCGCTTACTTCTCGACGATGCTCAGCGCCTGACGCGGACAGAGGCGAACTGCCTCTCTCGCCTTGCTCTCGAGATTCTTCGGGACATCGCCGGAGACGTCGTCGCTCGGGCCCTTCAGCAGATGATGGAAGGTGTCGTTGTCGTCGACCTTGTAGAGCTCTGGCGCGACGTCCATGCAGACCGCGTTTGCCTCGCAGAGATCCCAGTCGACCCTGATCTTCATCGCGTCCTCCGGAGCTGAGAGGCAGGCTCTATACCACGCCCCCCTGGAACCTGCCGGGTGAAATTTCGCGCGCACGCCCCTGCGCGACCAGCCGATCGAGATGCTGCTGCATGCTACGGCGCTCGACGGGATCGGCGAACGAGACCGGGTCGCCGGGCCGGTAGACGAAGCGGTGCCGCGCGATCTCCGCGAGCGTGCGCGGTGCCTCCGTGATGTAGGCGAGCAGCCGCTCTTCGCGGCTCGCGATCACGGCTTCGTACTTGTCCATGCGCGCGAGGAACGCGTCGCGGCCCAGCACTCCGATGTGGTGAAACGTCGCGTAGTGCTTCGCGCGGAAGCCGCGCACGAGCGCGAGCGAGCGCTCGAAATCCGCGAGATCGCTCCAGGCGTCGCCGTAATAAGGCCCGAAGCTCGAGAGATCGATGTCGCCGATGTAGAGCACGTCATCGGGCTCGATGTGGAACGCGCAGTGCCCGCGCGTGTGGCCCGGCGTGTGGATCACGCGCACGCTCACGCCGCCGCCGAGCTCCAGCACGTGGCCGTCGCGAAAGCCGGTGGCGCGCGGGTTCGCGGTGTAGAAGAACTTCTCCTTCAGCGTGCGCTCCCAGCCGGCGCCGAGCACGCTGTCGTCGTAGCCGTAGATCTGCAGGAAGCCCGCGAACGAGTGCAGCCCCAACAAGTCCGCCTCGTGCAGCTCCCAGCGCGCGTCGGGAAACAGGTGATTGCCGGCGATGTGGTCCTCGTGGCAATGGCTGTTCCAGACGCGGTCGACGGGCGGCAGCGCGCCCTTGCGCGCGACGACGCCGAGCGCCGGATCGATCAGCAGCGTCTCGCGCGCTCCGCGCACGAGCAGCGAGTTCCCGTCCGGATACTTCCCGTGCGCGGCGCCGTACAACACGGTCACCGAGCCGATGCTCTCTTCCTCGAGGAGCTCGTCGCTCAATGGGCTACTCCATCCATCTCGTGAAGCGCGGAGCATAAGGAGCGCACGATGGCGGCCGCACACTGGCTCGTGAAGTCAGAACCGAGCACGTACTCGTGGGAGCAGTTCGTCGCCGAGAAGGGCACGTTCTGGAGCGGCGTGCGCAACCCGATGGCCCGCAACAACTTGGCGGCGATGAAGAAGGGCGACGCGGTGCTCTTCTATCACTCGGGCGAAGGCAAAGCGGTCGTCGGGATCGCGCGCGTGACGAAGGAAGCGTATCCCGATCCGACCGCAGACGATCCGAAGTGGCTGGTCGTCGACCTCGCGCCTGTGAAGCCGCTCGCACAGCCCGTGACGCTCGCCGCGATCAAGGCGGAGAAATCGCTCGCAGGAATTCCTCTCGTGAAGTTCTCGCGCCTCTCCGTGATGCCGCTGCCGAAGGCCGCCTACGAGAAGATCCTCGCGATGGGGAAGGGGAAGCCGTGACCGCTCCCTCCAGCGCCGGCGCGCCTCGGCGGGAGATCGACGTCGCGGCGCTCGGCGAGGACGTGAAGCTGTTCGAAGCGATGCGCACGACGCGCGCGATTCGGCGGCTGCTGCCCGATCCCGTGCCGCCGCCGCTGATCCGCAAGGTGTGCGAGGCGGCGACGTTCGCGCCGAGCGGCGGCAATCGGCAGCCGTGGAAGTTCATCGCGCTGACCGAGCCGGAGCGGAAGCGCTGGGTGGCCGATCGCTACCGCGCAGCGTTCATGCACTACATCGCGCCCGCGCTCGAGGCGGCGCAGTCGCCCGGCTATCCCGAGCGCAAGCGGCGCAATCAGGCCTCCGCGCTGCATCTCGCCGAGCACATGGCCGAGGCGCCGGTGCTGTTGTTCGTCGCGGGCTGGACGCGCCGCGGGCAGCCTCAGCTCCAGGCGCTGATGCCGTGCGTGCAGAACCTCTTGCTCGCGTGCCGCGCGGTCGGGCTCGGCGCGAGCCTGACGACGATGCACCGCAGCTTCGGCGCCGAGTGCGACGCGTGGCTCGGGCTGCCGGAGGGCTGCCCGACCTGCGCGCTGATTCCGATCGGCTGGCCGCGCGGCAGGTACGGCACGCCGCCGCGCCGGCCGGTCGACGAGAGCCTGTTCTTCGAGCGCTACGACGCCGCACGCGATCTCGACGCGCAGCGCGGCGCGCGCGAAGAGGATTGACGCCCCAAAAGAAGACCGGGCTCGGCGTCGCCACCGAGCCCGGCCCAGGAAGGAAGAAGCGGTCAGGCCCGCTTGCGGCGTCGCAGCAGCGCGCGGCCGACGAGCAGCGCGCCAGCGCCGAACGCGATCACCGCGCTCGGCTCCGGCACCGGCGGCGTGAAGAGCTGGTCTTGCCGCGTGCGCGAGTGATAGAGCAGCGTGTTGCCGTAGCCCGAGTAGCTCGCGCCGATCACGTGCTGATAGGCGCTCCAAGCGCCCGTGCTCATCGAAGCGGCCGTCGCGGCGAAGTTGCCGTCGTACACCGCCTCCCAGATCGCGGTCTGCACACCGGTGATCGCCTGCAATCGCGTGACGCCGAGGTTCGAGCTCAGCCAGCCGATGTCGTTGCCCCAGCGGTCGGCGATCCCAGCGGCCCACGCGAAGCGGCGCGTCGGCGAGCTGGCGAAGGCCTGGCTCTCCGCGGCCGTCGGGTCGTACGCGACGAAGTCCGAATGGGTGCCGACGCCGACGTACTGCGAGAGGTCGGCGCAGAAGCTCGTACCGGTGACGCCGTCCACCACCTCGTGGAACTGAGCGGTCGCGAAGGTCCGCGCCGAGCCCAAGAACGTGACGTGCACCGTCTCGCCGAGCTCCCAGCCCGTCACTTGGAAGGTCGTCGCGAAGGCGGGCGCGCCCAGCAGCGCGGCGGCCAATAACACCAGGATTCGCAGAGAGCGCATCTTCGAATCACCTCGCTGAAGGGTCGCTGTCGGAGAAGTGGCCGGTGCGCGCCGCTGGGTCTGCGAACCGAGCCCATGCCGAATCCCACGCGAGTAGAGCAAGCCCCGTGCCGCGCCCTGATGACTCGCCGCTCCGCGAGCGGCGCCGCTCGGTTCCAGGCGCCGTTGCGCACGCGAGATGCGCGGCGCCGAGCGCGAAGTGGGAAGCGGATTACCCACGGAGGGCGAGCCCGCTGCTACCGCTCCCGCGCGCTCTCGAGCACGCGACGCGCAGCTTCGCCGCAGCGGCGAGCCACCTCCTCGGTCGGCAGCCGATCGTTCGCGTCCGAGAAGACCTCGACGCCGATCGGCGCGCGACAGCCGTTCGCGTCGAGCAGCCGAATCCAGCGCTCGAGCGGGATCGCACCCTCGCCGGGCAGCAGTCGCGCAGTCGTCGTCTCCGTCAGCAGGTCACCCGCAGGCTCTGCCGGCGCGTCGTTGATCTGGATGCTGCCGACGAGCTTCCCGGGCAGCGCCGCGAGCTGCGCCTCGGTCGAGGGGCCGCGAAAGGTGTGCCAGGTGTCGATCATCAGGCTCGCGTTCGGCCGCCCGCAGCGCTCGACGATCGCGCGCGCCGTCGCGATGTCCGGAATGCCCGCCCACGGCAGGTACTCGAGCGTGATGATCAGGCCGTGTTCCCAGGCGCGGTCGCACACGCCGGCAAGCGCCTCCGCCGCGGCGTCGATCTCGACGTGCGGGCGGAACGCCTGCGCGACGTTCAGCGAGCGCGCGCCGAGCGCCTCGGCCACCTCGTAGTGCTCGGCCTCGCTCGCGCCGAGCTCACTGGCGAAGTCGTCGCCCGGCATCCAGTCGAGCAGCGGGTCGAGATCGGCGAGCTCGAGCCCGCGCTCGCGCAGCGCGCTGCGCAGATCGAGCCATGAGAGGCCGCTCGCCCGCGCGCGCCGGATCTGCGTCGGATAGAAGGTGACGCCGCGGAAGCCGCCGGCGACCGCGGCGTCGCACAGCTCGAGGCAGCTCGCGTTGCGCAGCGTCGCGGCGTGCAGCACGAGATCGTTCGGTCCCAGCACGTCCGCCCCCATTCCGCAGCATCGCACCGTTTTCGCGCGGAGGCGCGCAGCGCGGGGTCGAGACCCGAGCGACGGCGGGCTCGTTCAATCCTCGCGCGCGGCTGTTAGGAGGAAGCGGCGCTCGGCGGTCGCGGTGAAGCGGATCAGCGCGGCCTCCGCCTCGGGCGTGAACGCGTCGAAGCAGACGCCCATGCCGGGATCGAGCCAGCCCGCGAAGCCGCCGTCGAGGGCGGTGCGCCAGCGCACTTCGGCGGCCACTTGAATCCGGACGCCGTCGAGCTCGAAGTCGAGGCCGAGCCGCGTACCTTGCTTCAGTGGCGAGCGCGCGGCGACGTAAGCGCCGCCGACCGAGAGATCGTGCAGCGTCGCGCGGAACGTGCGCTCGCCGGTGCTCACCTGCACGGGCAGCTCCACCGGCACGCGCGCGCTCGCGCGCGCCTCGCGGCTGTCGGTCGAGGCGAGCGCGAGCGCGAGCACGAAGCGCAGCTCGCGCGGCGTGATCGGATCGAACGCGGCCCAGCGCACGCCGGCGAGCGAAAGCCGCTGGCGCTCGTCTCGAGAAAGCGGCGCGCCGACCGGAACCGCGCACGCGAGCGAGAGGCCATTCGGCTCGAGCAGCTCCTTGCGGATGCGCTCGAGCTCGGCGCAGAGCTGCGCTCCGTCCACCGCGAGCGCGCCGACGCGCGCGCGGTGCTCGGCAGCGAGCAGGATCAGCTCGTCGAGATCGAACGAGTGGTGGGGGTGCATGCCGAGCGAGAGCAGCCCCAATGAGAAGTCGCCGAGCGCGCAGCCCGGCGAATCGAGGATGAGAATGGAGCGCTCGTACAAAGCCGCCTCGGGGCACCGTGGCCAAGCGTCCATTTCGGCGGGTTCGCAGCGGGGCTGAAGGCGTTCTCAGGGTTCACGGCCCGGAAGGCGGGCGGCGATTAGGGAGAATCCCGGGGACCTCGAGGAGGGCACCGCCTCAGGCGCGGTCCAGCATCCAGTAGGTAGCCAGCGCATCCGCGTACTCGTTCCAGCGCGAGCCGTCGTGAGCCTTGATCCAGCGCAGCTGTACGCCCGGATGCGCCTTCGCGAGCGCCCATAATTCCTGCACGAGCGCGAGATTGGCGATCGCGCCGGTCTTGCGGCGCCAGCCGCGCGCCTCCCAGCCGCGCGCCCATTCATTGACCGTGTTCACGCACAGCTGCGAGTCCGAGTACATCGTGATCTGGGCGTCGCGCGGCAACGCCTTGTAGGCGGCGATCAGGCCCATCAGCTCCATGCGGTTGTTGGTGGTCGCGGGCTCGTGTCCGCACTGCTCGGCGCGGATCACGTCGTCCTCGACCCAGACGAAGCCCCAGCCGCCGGGGCCGGGATTGCCCGAGCACGCGCCGTCCGTGAAGACGCCGGTCTTCGGTCCGGCGCTGAAGAGCTCCAGCACTTCGCTCGGGCTGCGCGGCACGGCCTAAGCGCTCACCCGGAAGTGGACGACGTCGCCGTCCTGCATCTCGTAGTCCTTGCCCTCGAGCCGCAGCTTGCCCGCGGCGCGCGCGCCGGCCTCGCCGCCGCACGCGACGTAGTCCTCGAAGCGGATGATCTCGGCGCGGATGAACGTGCGCTCGAAGTCGGTGTGGATCGTGCCCGCCGCCTGCGGCGCGCGCGTGCCGCGCGCAATCGTCCACGCTCTCACTTCCTTCTCACCGGCCGTCAGGAAAGTGATCAGGTCGAGCAGCGCGTAGGCCGCTCGAATCAGGCGATCGAGCCCCGGCTCCTCGAGCCCGAGCGCGGCGAGGAACTCCTTGCGCCCCTCGCGATCGAGCTCCGCGAGCTCGGCCTCGATCTTCGCGCACACGCGGATCACGCTCGCGCCGGTCTTCGCCGCATAGTCCTCGAGCGCGCACACGTGCGCGTTGCCCTGCGCGAGCCCGGCCTCGTCGACGTTCGCGACGAACAGCACGGGCTTGCCGGTGAGGAAGAAGCTCGAGCGGTAGGCCTCCAGGGCTTCCTTCGGCACGGTGAACGAGCGCGCCGGCAGGCCCGACGACAGGTGCGCGATCAGCCCCTCGAAGAACGCGGCCTCCGCTTGCTCCTCCTTGCGGCCCGCCTTCGCCGCGCGCTTCACACGGTCGAGGCGCTTCTCGGCGGTCTCGAGGTCCGCGAGGCCGAGCTCGGTCTCGATCGTCTCGACGTCACGCAGCGGATCGACCGCGCCGTCGACGTGCGTGACGTCGGCGTCCTCGAAGCAGCGCACGACGTGCACGATCGCGGCGGTCTCGCGGATGTGCGCGAGGAATTGGTTGCCGAGGCCCTCGCCCTTGCTCGCGCCACGCACGAGCCCGGCGATGTCGGTGAACTCGACCGTCGCGGGGATCACCTGCTTCGCGTGCACGATCGCGTCGAGCGCCGCGAGCCGCGCGTCGGGCACGATCACGACGCCGGAGTTCGGCTCGATCGTGCAGAACGGATAGTTCTCGGCTGCGATGCCGGCCTCGGTGAGCGCGTTGAACAGCGTGCTCTTTCCGACGTTCGGGAGGCCGACGATTCCGCAGCGGAGCGCCATAGGGCCGGGCAGAGTGACGGACGGGCGCGTACGTGTCAGCCGGTGCTCGACTCAACGCGAGATCACTCGCCACAGCGCGTACAGCACGAGCCCACCCTCGATCTGCACCGGCACTTTGCGCAGCCAGAAGTCGGTGACGATCAGGCGCGTCGCCACCGCGAGATCGTGCCCCTCGCGATTCAGCCGCAGCTGGATCGGCGCTTGGATCGTGAGCGTCGAGATCGCGATCACCGCCTGCAGCGCGAGGATCGCGAGCAGCAGAGCGCGCGGGACGAGCTGCGAGCCGCGCAGCGTCAGCGCCAGCGTGCACACGATGCTGAGCGCAAACGGCGCCACGAGCAGCGGGACGATGCGGCGGGTAATGCCTGCGCGGAGCGCCAAGTAGTCGTCGCGGCCGAGCTTCTCTCCCATGTCGCGGAACAGCGGGTAGTTGAGGAAGCCCTCGAGGTTCGCGGCTCCCCATTGATAGAAGAAGAGCCCGAAGAACAGCATCAACAACAGCGCCTCGAGAGTGGAGACGCGCGCATCCGCCGCGAGCCCGGCGCTCATGATCCCCTCGCTTTCGAGGGCGATCGTCTCACCCGCGCTGATAGCTCTGCAAGAACTCCGCGCGGAAGTCCTCGTAGCGGCGCGCCTGGATTGCCTCGCGCGCGCGGCGCACCAGCTGCTGATAGAAGTGGACGTTGTGGATCGACGCGAGGATCGCGCTCAGCACTTCGTTCGCGGCGAACAGGTGGTGCAGGTACGCACGCGAGAAGCCGCCCGCGCAGGCGGCGCAGGCGCAGCTCGTGTCGATCGGGTAGGCATCGCGGCGGTACTTGCGATTCGTGAGCCGCAGCCGGCCGCGCGACGTGAAGACGCTCGCGGAGCGCGCGTAACGAGTCGGGATCACGCAGTCGAACAGGTCGATGCCGTAGCCGATCGCCGCGATCAGGTCCTCCGGCAGACCCACGCCCATTAGGTAGCGGGGCTTCTCCTCCGGCAGCTGCGGCGCGGTGTGCGCGGTGATGCGGCAGAGCAGCTCGTGTCCTTCGCCGACCGAGACGCCGCCGATCGCGTAGCCGGGCAGATCGTGCTGGAGCACCCCCTGTGCGCAGCGCGTGCGCAGCGCCTCGAACGTGCTGCCCTGCACGATCCCGAACAGCGCCTGGTCCTCGCGGCCGTGCGCGCGCACGCAGCGCTCGAGCCACGCGAGCGTGCGCGTCACACCGGCCGCCGCCTGCACCTCGGTCGCCGGATACGGCGTGCATTCGTCGAACGCCATGATCACGTCGGCCCCTAATGCATTCTGGATCTGGATCGAGCGCTCCGGCGAGAGGTCCATCACGTCGCCGGTGACTTCGTTCTTGAAGCGCACGCCGTGGTCGCTGATCTCCTTGCTCTCGAGCGAGAAGACCTGGAAGCCACCGCTGTCCGTGAGGATGGGGCCGCTCCAGCGCATGAACGCGTGGAGGCCGCCGAGTCTCTCGATCAGCTGCTCGCCGGGGCGCAGCGCGCAGTGATAGGTGTTGGCGAGCAGGACTTCGGCGCCGGTGGCACGCACCTGATCCGGCGTCATCGCGCGCACCGCGGCCTGCGTGCCGACGACCATGAACGCCGGCGTATGGACCGCGCCGTGCGGAGTCTCGAACACACCGGCGCGGGCGGCGCCGTCGGTGGTCTGCAGATGGAAGCGGAAGCGGGGAGCGGGCATTTCGGCGCGCAACTTAACCGCGGGCCTTGGGGCGGCCTGCTACGACGCGGGCAGCGCGGCAGCCTGCTTCGATGCGAGGAGCGCTCAGGCCGGGAGGGGGATCCGTTCCGCTGTTGGCCTTTTCAGGTTGCTGCGCCGACAGGGGGATGAGCGCGCATTCGGGCGAGCCCGCATCGAGCTCGGCGCGCGCGTTGGCTGGGCAGCCGGATGGTCGCGGAGATCGATCGGCGTCCCGGGCTTGGGTGCTGCGCTGTCGATTTGCTCTCCGCCGGCCCTCCGCTCCAGGACCCGGCCCGCCCTTCGCTCGTGCCGGCTCGAACAAGCGTTCAGCGACTGTTTCTCTCGAGAAGGGCGCCGCCGCCGCGGGATCGACCCGC
>DASTOI010000211.1:0-2590 GCA_035762585.1 Myxococcota bacterium | reverse complement strand
CGCGCAGAAAGCAAAAGCGCCATGAAGGACCGCAGGATCGGCGACGTGATCCTGAAGGTCGACAACATCTCGCTCGCCTTCGGCGGCCTGACGACTGCCAAATACTTCTCGGCGTTGCGATCAAGCTCGTTCAGAAACTCCGCCGCATAGTGCTGTCGGCTCTCACCTCGGGGAAGGTCATCCGTCTCGGAATCGATTCCGCGAAGCGGAAGGATCGCCGGATCGTTCTCCGCACCGATCAGCGCGGCATGAGAAGCGATTCGCCTGCAACCTTCGATCAGGTCGAATTTGCCGGCGAGCATCAACCGTGCCGTCTCGCGCATCTCGGAGATCTGTCTCCTCGCATACTCGTCGGTTCGAATGGACGTACTCGGGACCATCACTTCACCCGCGCATTCACGACCCGCAGCCGGATCTGGTTCATACCGGTGAGCGTCGCCGCGTCGTTCGAGACTTCTGTTCGGACACCTCGACCCTCGCTGCGCGCAGCTGACCACAGCCGGCCGCGAGCCGGCAAGAGGCGAGCCGCTCAGCGAGCGCGCGCCGCGGTAACGTCGGCCGCCGTGAGAACCCCCAGCGCTGTGCCGCCGTTGTCGCCGCTGCTCGCTGCCGTTTCCGCATTCGTGTTCGCTTGCAGCGATGGTCCGAGCGGGCCGCCGCAGTTTCCGCCGGCGCCGGTGCAAGTGATCAGGGCCGAAGCGAAGCCGCTGCCGCGGACGGTCGCGGCGGTCGGCTCGCTCGAGAGCCCGCAGATGACGACGGTCGCGAGCGAGGTGCCGGGGACGGTCGCTTCGCTCGCGGTGCCGGAGGGGCGCGAAATCGAGGCCGGCGTCGTGCTCGCGCGACTCGACACCAAGACCGCCGCCGCCGCGCTCGCCGTCACGCAGGCAAGGCTGAAGAATGCGCAGGATCGGCTCGCGCGGCTCGAGCCGCTGCGCGCGCAGGGCGTCACGTCGCAGCAGACCTACGACGACGCGAAGGCCGAGCTCGACGCGGCGACCGGCGCGCACGACGAGGCCGCGACGCGCCTCGCGAAGCACACGATCCGCGCGCCGTTCGCGGGCACGGTCGGGCTCAAGCAGGTGAACGTCGGGCAGTACGTCGAGGCGGGCGATCCGATCGTCGAGATCACGCCCGCGCACGCGCTCGAGCTGCACTTTGCGGTGCCGCAGAAGCACGTCGCGGAGCTCGCGGTCGGGCAGCGCGTCGAGGGCGTGGTCGGGCGCTGCGAGCTGCGTTTCGAGGGAGCTGTTACGGCGGTCGATCCGCGCGTCGACCCGCGCACGCGCATGGTCGGGCTGCGCGCGGGCGTCACGAAAGCGAGCGGCGCGCTCGTGCCCGGCATGGCCGTGCGCATTCGGCTGATCGTCGCCGAGACGCCCAACGCGATCCTGCTCCCGCAGGAGGCGATCGTGCGCCAGGGCACGAAGCACGTCGTCTACACGCTGAACGAGAAGAACGAGGCGGAGCCGCACGACGTCGCGCTCGGCGAGTTCTTCGTCGACGGCGTCGAGGTCACGCGCGGCATAACAGCTGGGCAGAGGGTCGTCGTCGCGGGCCAACAGAAGCTGCGGCCCGGCGCGCCGACGGCGCCGAGCCCGTGGCAGCCGATCGACAACCCGAACGTCGAGGTCGGGCGGTACGGTCCGGCCGACTGTGACGTCTAGTGCAAGCGCCGCGAAGCGGCGCGCGCAGCGAGCCACAGGCGAGCGGAGTCGAATAGTGGACACCCAAGTCGGCAACATCTCGGCGCGCGGTGACCGCATCTCGGGTTGGACGGCCGCCCCATGAAGATCTCCGAGATCTCGATCGAGCGGCCGGTGTTCGCGACGGTGCTGAGCCTGCTGATCATCGTCGCGGGCGGCGCCGCGTTCTTCTCGCTGCCGGTCCGCGAGCTGCCCGACGTCGATACGCCGGTGGTCTCGATCACGACGATCTACGTCGGGGCGAGCCCGGAGACGGTGGAGGCCAGCATCACCGAGCCGCTCGAAGAGGTGCTGAACGGAATCGACGGCATCCGCAACATCGACTCGCTGTCGGCGTTCGGCGTCTCGACGATCAACGTGCACTTCACGGCCGACCGCGATGTCGACGTCGCGGCGACCGACGTCTCGAATGCCGTGCAGCGCGGCCTCGGCGACCTGCCGCAGGAGGCCGAACGCCCGATCGTCCGCAAATCGGGCGCCAACAGCTCCCCGATCATGTTCCTCAACGTGTTCGGAGACGAGGCTTCGCCGGTCGATCGCACCGACGTCGCGGACCGGCTGGTGCAGACGCCGATGCAGCTCCTGCCCGGCGTCTCGCAAGCGGTGATCGGCGGCGAGCGCCGCTACGCGATGCGCATCTGGCTCGATCCCGCGCGCATGGCCGCGCTGCGCGTCGATCCGAGCGACATCCGCCGCGCGCTCGAGGAGAGCAACCTCCAGCTGCCCGCCGGCGAGGTGGAGGCGGCGTCGCGCAAATTCACGATCAACGCCGACGCGCGGCTCGTCGAACCGGCCGAGTTCGAGGCGATCGTGATCCGCGAAGAAGGCGGCAACCCGGTCCGCATCCGCGACGTCGGCTGGGCCGAGCTCGGCAGCGAGAACTA
>DASTOI010000210.1:0-6651 GCA_035762585.1 Myxococcota bacterium | reverse complement strand
CCGCCGCGCCACGGCGTGCGCGGGAACGGCGTGTTCGCGCTGCCGGCGGAGATCCCGACGCTCGCCGAACGCATGCAGGCCGCGGGCTTCGCGACCGCGGCGTTCGTCGGCGCGATCGTGCTCGATCGCCACTACGGATTGGACCGCGGCTTCGCGCACTACGACGACGCGATGTCGCTCCGCCACGCCGCGCAGGGCGGCGGCTATGCGGAGCGCCGCGCAGGGGCCGTCATCGACGCGGCGCTCGCGTGGCTCGCGAGCGCGCCGCCGCGCTTCTTCGTCTGGGTGCACCTCTACGACCCGCACGCGGACTACGACCCTCCGCCTCAATGGAAGGACCGCGTGCCCGGAGACGCGTACCGATCCGAGATCGCGTACGTCGACGCGCAGCTGCGCCGGCTGCTCGACGGCGTCGCCGCGCGCTTCGCGGATGGCCGCACGCTGGTCGTGCTCACCGCGGATCACGGCGAGTCGCTCGGCGAGCACGGCGAATCGACCCACAGCTTCACGCTCTACGACGCGACGCAGCGCGTGCCGCTGATCTTCAGCGGACCCGGGATCACGCACGGCGAAGTGCTGCCGAACGTCGCGCGGCTCGCCGACGTCGCGCCCACGGTGCTCGCGCTCGCGGGCGCCGAGGAGCTCGCGGGCATCGACGGCGTCGATCTCTCGGACGCGCTGCGCGGGCGCGATCGCGGCGGGCGCCTCGCCTACGTCGAGACGATCGACACGCGCATCAATCAGGGCTGGAGCCCGCTCTACGGCGTGCGCAGCGAGCGCTGGAAGTACATCCGCGCGCCGCGCCGCGAGCTCTACGACCTGCAGGCCGACCCGCACGAAGAGGCCGATCTCTCGCAACGCGAGCCCGGCGTCGTCGCCGAGCTCGACCGCGAGGTCGAGCGCGCGCACGCGCAGATGCGAGAGCTCGCGTGGAAGGAGCCGCCGACGACGAGCGAGCGAGCCCAGCTCGAGAGCCTCGGGTATCTCGTCAGCGCGCCGCGCCGCGAGCTCGATCTCGCCGTCGGCGGAATCGATCCGAAGGACGTCGTTCCGCGCCTGCGCGATCTCGACGTGATCCGCGGGCTGATTCGCGCGCGCGATTTCGCGGGGGCGCTCGCGCGCGCCGAGGCGTTCCCTGGCGACGGCGCCTACATCGCTGCGCAGCGCGCGGTCGCGGCGCTGCAGGCCGGCGAGCTCGCGCGCGCCGAGCAGCACGCGCGCGCGTGTGCGGCCGCGTCGCCCGGCTACGCGGATTGTTGGGTCTCGCTCGGCCGCGCGCTCGCCGCGCAGCGCAAGTTCGGCGAGGCCGAGGCCGCGCTGCGGCGGGCGGAGCAGGCCGATCCCGCCGATGCCGACGCGCCGCTCGCGCTCGGCGATCTGCGCGTCGCGCAAGGAGACATCGCGGCCGCGGCGCTCGCGTACGAGGCCGCGATCGCGACGCGCGAGAGCAGCGTCGAGGCGCACTGGCGGCTCGCGGCGTTGAAGCTCGCGGCGGGGGACACGGCGCGCGCGCAGCAGCTGCTCGCGGTCGTTCCGGTCGAGGAGCTGCGCTCGCCCGAAGCGGTTTGGGCGCTCGCGGCCGGCGAGCTCGACGGCGGCCAACGCGACGCGGCGCGCGCGCGCATCGAGGCCGCGCTCGAGCGAAATCCCGAGCACGCGGCGCTGCGGGAGCTGCTCGAGAGGGCCGCGCGGCCCTGAGAGCGAGCGATCATCTCGCGCCGCGCGGCAGCGCGGCGGCTTCACTCCAGCGCGAGCGAGCGGAACGTCTCGAGCTCGGCGTCGTCGAGGCCGAGCGCATTGCGCCGGTACGAATCGAAGTCGCCGTGATGCGCTTCGATCGCGTCGAAGGCGGCTTCGAGATAGGCGGGCTCGACGCCGAACAGCGGGCGCAGCGCGTCGGTGTCGGCGCGGAAGAGCGAGAACAGCTCGATCATCCACAGGCGCTGCTCCGCCGCGGCCGCCGTGTAGTGGTTCGAGAGCAGGAAGTCCTCCATCACGGTCTCGCGCGGGACGCCGAGCGCCGTGAGGATCAGCGCCGACGCGAAGCCGGTGCGGTCCTTGCCGGCGGTGCAGTGCACGAGCGCGGGCAGGTTTTCCGCGTTCGTGATGCGCTCGAACATCGCGGCGTACTGCGGCGCGTACGTGGTCGCGAACTGGCGGTTGCCCTCGATCATCATCGCGCGCAGGTCGAGGCCCTCGAGATTTCCCGAGGCGATGCGCTCGCGCAGATCGCTCGCGAGGAACGACTCGGCGCCGATCTCGAGCGGCAGAACGGCGGGGGGATCCGTGACGGGCAGACGGTCGGGCTGCTCGGCCTTCTCCGCGGACGACCGGAAATCGCATAACAGCTCGATGTCGAGACCGCGCAGCTTCGCGAGATCGTCGTCACTGAGCTCGGAGAGGCCGTCGGAGCGGTAGAGCAGCCCCCACTTCACGTGACGGCCGTCGGCGGTCGCGTAGCCGCCGAGGTCGCGAAAGTTGTGCGCGCCGTCGAGCGCGACGTGGCGCTGCTTCACGTGCGCCGGCATGCCCGCGTAGAGGTCGCCGCCGCCGCAGCCGAGCAGCGCGCCGCTCGCGAGGAGCGCGACGAGCGCGACAGGCGCGAGAGGTGTGATCACAGCGGACGCGAGGCGAGGCATGAGGGCTCCGAGTGCGCGAGGCCGCACGCGTTAGCGCAGTCGCCCGAGCGCTGGAAGGAACCGCCCGACGCGGCGCGCCCAGCGCAGGTACGCGTCGCCGTGCTGCGCGATCAGGTAGGGCTCCTCGACGAGGCGCACCTGGAGCTCGACGCCGGCGAGCAGCGCGAGCGCCGCGACCAGCGCGGGCGCATTCGGAACGAGCAGCCCGAGGCCGAGAGTGGCCGCGAGCATGCCGGTGTAGATCGGATTGCGCGCGAAGCTGAACGGGCCGCCGGTGACGAGCGCGGTCTTCTCGGCGGGATTCACGCCGATGCGCCACGAGGCGCCCATGCGCAGCTGCGCCCAGAGCGTGAGCGCGAGCCCGAAGGCGTATGCGATCGCGCCGAGCAGCGGGCGAGGCGTCGCCGCGAGCGCCGCCCAGGGCCAGCCCGCGAGCGCGCCGATCGGCGAGAGCGCAGCCAGCGCGATCGAGGCCACGAGCAGCACGCTGCCGAGGCGCTGGAGCGCGCTCCCGCCCGCCAGCCCGACGAATCCGGTCGACCCCGTGCGCCGAATCTGCAGCCAAGTGCGCCACCCGAACGCGAGCGCGACGTAGACCGCCAGCATCCCGAGCGCGACACGAGGCATGCAGTCTCCGAGGCCCAAACAAGTCACCAAAACGGGGACGTTCATACGAAACGGTGACTTAGGGGACACTCCTGGCGCCAACGGCTGGCCCTCAAGTCACCGGCAAGTATGAACGTCCCCGGAGTGGTGACTTTCGCCGGCGATGAGTCTTCGGGGACGCGGCGCGGCTAGAGTGGCGCGCCTCGTTGGCGGAGGTCTGACATGGCCGTTCCCTATGACGACGCGGTCGCGGCGCTCACCGGGCCGGGTGGGATGTTCGAGGTGGTCGAGGCGGACGTGCGCGGGACCCGCATGCGGGTCTTCAAGAGCACGCCGCCGTCGATGCGCCAGCTGTTCGCGCTCGCGAAGCTGCGCGCGGCGCAGGAGTTCGTCGTCTACGAGGACGAGCGCTGGACGTTCGGGCGCGTCGCGGAGTCGATCGACGCGATCGGAAGTGCGCTCGTCACGCACTACGGCGTGAAGAAGGGCGACCGCGTCGCGATCGCGATGCGCAACTACCCCGAGTGGATCGCGGCGTTCGCCGCGATCACGTCGGTCGGCGCGATCGCGGTGCTGCTGAACGCGTGGTGGACGGCGGACGAGCTCGCGTACGGGCTCGAGGATTCCGGCGCGAAGCTCCTGATCGGCGACCTCGAGCGGATCGAGCGCGCCGCCGGCGCGATGGAGCGCCTCGACATCCGCGCGCTCGCGGTGCGCACGAGCGGCAAGCCGCTGCCGCCGCGCACGGATCGCCACGAGGACGTCGTGAAGCCCGGCGCGCCGCTGCCGGACGTCGCGATCACGTACGACGACGACGCGACGATCCTCTACACGAGCGGCACGACCGGCCATCCAAAGGGCGCCGTCTCGACGCACCGCGCGGTGCTCTCCGCGCTCGGCGCGTTCGCGTGCCGCGCTGCGGTCCAGGCGATGCGCTTCCCGAAGGACAAGGAGAAGCAGTCGCATCCGACGAGCTTCATCCTGACGGTGCCGCTGTTCCACGTGACCGGCTGCGTCGCCGTGATGCTGACCTCGTTCGCGGCGGGGACGAAGCTCGTGATGCTCCACAAGTGGGAACCCGAGCGCGCGCTGCAGCTGATCGAGCGCGAGCGCGTCACGAACTTCGTCGGCGTGCCCACGATGGCGTGGGATCTGCTCGAGTCGCCCGCGTTCTCGAAGTACGACACCTCGAGCCTGGTCGCGGTCGGCGGCGGCGGCGCGCCGGCGCCGCCGCAGCTCGTGCACCGCATCGACAAGTCGTTCGGCGGCAAGGGCCGCCCGAACATCGGCTATGGCCTGACCGAGACGAACGCTTATGGCCCGCAGAACGCGGGCGATGACTATGTGCGCAAGCCGACCAGCGCGGGACGCATGGTGCCGGTAGTGGAAGTGCGCGTCACCGACCCCGACGGGCGCGTGCTCACGCCCGGCCAAGTCGGCGAGATCTGGTTCCGAGGGCCGCACCTGATTCGCGGCTACTGGAACAAGCCCGACGCCACCGCGCAGTCGATCGTCGACGGCTGGCTGCGCACGGGTGACATCGGCCGGATCGACGAAGAGGGCTTCGTCTACGTCGAGGACCGCGCGAAGGACATGGTGCTGCGCGCGGGCGAGAACGTGTACTGCGCCGAGGTCGAGGCCGCGATCTACGAGCATCCGGCGATCTACGAATGCGCGGTGTTCGGGCTGCCGCACGAGCGGCTCGGCGAGGAGGTGGCGGTCGCGATCCACCTGAAGCCGGGCGCCGCGCTCGGCGAGGACGAGCTGCGCGCGCACCTCGCCAAGCGCATCGCGGGCTACAAGATCCCGAGCGTCGTCCACTGGACGACCGCGCAGCTCCCGCGCAACCCGGCCGGCAAGATCCTGAAGCGCGAGCTGCGCGACGCGCTCGCGAAGGCGCGCACGGCGACGGGAGCCCGCGCGTGAAGATCGGAATCTGCCTTCCGTACACGAAGCCCGGCCTCGACCGCGCGACGCTGCTCGGCTGGGCGCGCGCGATCGAAGCCGGCCCGTTCGACTCGATCTCGTGCGGCGAGCGCGTGATCGGCCCCACCGTCTCGCTCGGCGCGACGCTCGCGGCTGCGGCAGCTGTTACGGAGCGCGTGCGCATCGTGCCCACGCTCTACGTGCTGCCGATGCACGACGCCGTCGCGGTCGCGCAGGAGGTCGCGACGCTCGACGCGCTCGCCGGCCCCGGCCGCGTCGAGGTGTGCGTCGGCGTCGGCGGGCGCGAGGCCGACTACCGCGCGGTCGGCGCCAGCTTCGCGAAGCGACACGAGCGCATGGACGAGCAGGTCGCGCGCATGCGCGCGATCTGGCGCGGCGAGCCCGCGTTCCCGGGCGGCGATCCGGTCGGGCAGCGCCCGTCGCGCCCCGGCGGCCCGCCGATCCTCGCCGGCGTGATGGGACCGAAGGCATTCGCGCGCGCCGCGCAGTGGGCCGACGGCGTGTACGTCTGGAGCGGCAACGGCGAGAAGCACGAGATCGCGCGCTTCGTGCAGATGGCCGACGACGCGTGGCGCGCCGCGAATCGCACCAGCGCACCGCGCAAGATCGGCGGCTTCTGGTACTCGCTCGCGCCGCAGGACGCTCAGGCGAAGCTGGGCGCTTACGTGTTCGACTACACGCGCGTGTTCGGCGAAGCCGCGGCGCAGATGATGTCGAAGCTCGTCACGCGCTCGTCGCCCGACGCGCTGCGCGAGGCGCTTGACAACCTCGAGGCCGCCGGCTGCGACGAGTGCTTCCTCGTGCCCGGGACCGCGGAGATCGCCGAGGTCGAGCGCACCGCCGAGGTCGTCGCCAGGCGTTAGGTCCGCGCATCCGGCGCGCGCCGCCGCCAGTAACTGGAGAAACCGTGTCCGATCCCACGCGCCGCGAACGCGGCGTTGCGATGATGAAGAAGGTCTACGCGGGCGACGTCGTCACTCCGCCCGCCGGCGTGATGCCGTTCAGCGACCTGATGCTCGAGCAGCTCTTCGCCGAGGTGTGGACGCGCGAGGACAAGCTCAGCGTGCGCGATCGGCGGCTCGTGTTGATGGGCATCATCGCCGCGCTCGGCGAGAAGGACACGTTCGCGATCCAGGCGAAGGCGAGCGTCAAGAACGGCGAGCTCACGCCCGAGCAGGTGCGCGAGGTGCTGATTACGGTCGCGAACTATGCGGGCTATCCGCGCGCGGCCGGCCTGATCGGCCCGACCGAGCAAGCGCTCGCGCAGGCTGCGAAGGACGCAGCGAAGTAGCGCGCGCCGCCTCGCGAGCGCTCGCGCTCCGCGATTTCGCATCGCCGTCGCCGCGCGCGCGAGCGTAGACTGAGCCGCCGCCGAGCTCGCGATCCCGCGCAGCGGAGGTTCCCATTCGATGGCGCTCGAGATGCCGTCTTGCGATCGCGAGCGAAGCCGGGTGACGAC
>DASTOI010000209.1:0-2222 GCA_035762585.1 Myxococcota bacterium | reverse complement strand
GCGCACGCTCGACGATGCCGGCGATGGTCGGCTCGACGCGCGGCGGCAGCAGCGTCGCGCGCAGCACGTCGCTCTGCCGCCAGAGGACGCCTTTCGGCAGGCCGGTGGTGCCGCCCGTGTAGAGGATGTAGAGGTCGTCGTCGCTGAGTTGTTGGGGTGGGTCGGGATGAGACGCGGCAAGCGCGGGCTCGTAATCGAGCGCGCCGTCGAAGCGCTCGCCCGAGCCGTCGTCGACCGAAATCCAGAGCCGCACCTGCGGGAGCTTCTCGCGGATCTTCGCGAGCACCGGCGCGAAGCCGGCGTGGAAGATCACCGCCTTCGCGTCCGCGTTGTCGAGCAGGTAGACGAGCTCGTCCTCGACGTAGCGGTAGTTCACGTTGAACGGCGCGCAGCGCGCCTTCATCGCGCCGAGCATGCCCTCGAGATACTCGTTGCCGTTGTAGAGGTAGAGCGCGACGTGATCCTGGCCGGACTCGTGGTTTTCGAGGCCGGCGCGCTCGCGGTGGCAGCCGAGGCCGGCGCCGCGGAGCAACGCCGCGAGCCGGCGCGTGCGGTCCGTGAGCTCGCGCCACGTGAAGCGGCGCGCGCCGAACGCGAGGCACTCGGCGTCGGGCACGGCGGCGGCGATGGCTTCGTGGATCGCAGCGAGGTTGGGCACGCGGGGGTTCCTCAGCGAGAGCGAGAGATCGAGTGGAAGAATGGAAGGGCCGAAGACTGGGGCGCCTGGAAGTGACCCCGCTCGCGCATGTTCGCATGGCGGCCGCCGAATCCGCCGCCGCGCGTGCGTATCCTGCGCCGCCATGGAACTGGAACACCTGCGCTTCGAGCTGGATGCCCTCGGAGTGGCGACGCTCACGCTCGACCGCCCGGCCGCGCTGAACGCCTTCTCGGGGGCAATGGGACGCTCGCTCGCGCGGGCGTACCAGCGCTGTGACGAGGACGACGCCGTGCGCGCGGTCGTGCTCACGGGCGCCGGCCGCGCGTTCTGCGCCGGCGCCGACATGAGCGACGCGGCGAGCACCTTTCGCATCGACGATGCTTCCGCGTTCAGCGCCGCGGCGGTCGCGTTCCCGGCGTTCCGCGTGCGCAAGCTCGTCGTCGCCGCGGTCAACGGGCACGCGATCGGGCTCGGCCTCACGCTCGCGCTGCAGTGCGACGTCCGCTTCGTCGCGCGCGAGGGCCAGTACGGCGTCGTGCAGGTGCGCCGCGGCGCGATGCCGGACGCGTACGCGCACTGGACCGCGACGCGCGCGCTCGGCCTCGCGCGCGCGGCCGAGCTGCTGCTCACCGGGCGCACGTATCGCGGCGACGAGGTCGAGCCGCTCGGGATCGCATCGCGCGTGCTGCCCGCGGCCGAAGTGCTGCCCGCCGCGCTCGCGCTCGCGCGCGACGTCGCGGCGAACGCCGCGCCGGTCTCCGTCGCGCTGAGCAAGCAGCTGCTCTGGGAGGCGCCCGCGCTCGCGCCCGAAGAGGTCGAGCGCCGCGAGACCGCGCTCCACCGCAAGCTGTTCGCGCTCCCCGACTGCATCGAGGGCCCTGTCGCGTTCGCCGAGAAGCGCGCGCCGCGCTGGCGCGGAAGCGTCAGTCGTGACGCGTAGCCGCGTAACAGCGGGGTCAGACCCCGCTGTTACGCGGCTGGCGGTCACGAGAGGCGCAGCAGCGCCTCGACGGCTTCGAGCGTGGCGTCGACGCGGTCGCCGCTCGCGTCGGCGGGCCAGCCGCCGTCGGGCGCCTGCGCGGCGAGCAGCGAGAGCACGACTTCGCGCGCGTCGATCTGCGCGCCCGGGAGCGCCTTCGCGCGGGCGCGCAGCAGCACGCGCGCGATCTGCCCCGTCGCGAAGCGGCCGCTGCGCCAGCCCTTCTCGAGCTCGCGCCCACACCACACCAGCGCCTCGTCGGTGAGCTCGCTGTCGATGCTCGCGAGCGCGTGCGCGTACGCGAGCAGCGGCGCGAATTCGCCGCTCTGCAGCAACGCCGGTGAGTAGCAGCGCGCAAGGAACGCCTCAGCGCGGCGCAGCAGCGATTCGCGCGCGAACGGCGTGCGCGCGAGCAGCCCGGCCGTCTCGCCGGTCACCGCGACGCGCAGCTCGGGCGGCAACGCCGGCGAGCCCCAGCCGCCGTCGGGCGCCTGCTGCGCAGCGAGAAATCCGACCGCCGCTTCCGTCACGGCGTGATCCGTGAGAGCGAGCGCGCCGAGCCACGCGAGCGCACGGCGCGTGGCC
>DASTOI010000208.1:0-6355 GCA_035762585.1 Myxococcota bacterium | reverse complement strand
GTGGGCGCAGCTCGACGATGCGCTGAACCGCGTCGCGAACGCGCTCTACGCCGCGGAGCTCGGGTCGAGCCGGCGCATCGCGGTGTTCTCCGAGAACGGCGCCGAGGTCGTGCTCGCGCACATCGGCGGGCTGGTCGCCGGCTGCTCGACCGTGCCGGTGAACTTCCACCTGACCGCGGACGAGGCGGCCTACATCCTCGAGGATTCACGCGCGCAGATCGTGTTCGTCGGCCCGGAGAACGCGCATGCCGGCGTCGAAGCCGCGCGCAAGGCCGGCGCGCCCCGCGTGATCGGCTGGCGCTGCGCTGAAGTCGCGGGGGTCGAGCCGTTCGAGCAGTTCCTCGCGGCGTCCTCGCCGGCGCCCTGTCGCGAAGACCACCCGCCGCGTCCCAACCTTCTCTACACGTCGGGGACGACGGGGCGCCCGAAGGGAACCGAGCTGCCGCCGACGATGTTCGCCGCGGGCCAGACGATCGCGGAGCACATCGAGCGCCTCGCGCAGTCGCCGTTCGTGAAGGCCGGCGGCCCGCACCTCGTCGTCGGCCCGCTCTATCACACCGGTCCGCTGAACGGCTCGCGCTCGCTCGCCGGCGGCGCGCCGCTCGTGATCCTCGGCCGCTTCGACGCCGAGGCCGTGCTGCGCGCGATCGACGAGCTGCGCTGCGCGTCGAGCGTGATGGTGCCGACGCACTTCGTGCGCCTGCTCCAGCTCCCCGACGCGGTGAAGGCGAAGTACGACGTCTCGTCGCTGAAGCAGATCACGCACACCGGCGCGAAGTGCCCGGTCGACGTGAAGCGCCGCATGATCGAGTGGTTCGGCCCGGTGTTCGTCGACGCGTACGGCGCGACGGAGGTCGGCACCACCTGCTCGATCAACAGCGAAGACTGGCTGCGCTTCCCCGGCTCGGTCGGCAGGCCGATCCCGCCGTTCTCCGCGCTCGTCGTCGACGAGGATGGCAACGAGCTCCCGCCGAACACCGAGGGCCGCCTCTACTTCGTCGACGCGACCGGCCGCGGCATCGTCTACCCGAACGACCCTGAGAAGTCGCGCGCGGCGCATCTGCGCCCGGGCGTCTTCACGCTCGGCGAAGTCGGCGCCGTGAACGACGAAGGCTTCGTGTTCATCACCGACCGCTTCTCCGACATGGTCGTCTCCGGCGGCGCGAACATTTACCCGGCCGAGGCCGAGCAGGTGCTGATCGACCACCCGGACGTCGTCGACGTCGCGTGCATCGGGGTCCCGCACGCAGAAATGGGCGAGCAGATGATCGGCCTCGCGATCGTGAAGCCGGGCTCGCGCGTGACGGGCGAAGGGCTCGTCGCGTGGTGCCGCGAGCGCCTCTCGCACTACAAGTGCCCGAAGCGCATCGATCTCGTCGCCGACCTCGGCCGCACGGCCGCGGGCAAGATCAACAAGAAGAAGCTGCGTGAGCCGTATTGGCGGGATGCGCGCTAGCAAGCGAAGCGCGCAATCGCGAGTCGGTCCCCTAAGCGAGTGCCGGCCCCGACAATCCGCTTGTATGCGCCGGCCTCGCGGGCTTAGGGTGGCCGCAGACTGGAGGTCGCATGGACTGGCGCAAGCTGTTCACGACACTGGATGGGCGCATCAGCCGGCAGCCGTTCTGGATCGGCGGGCTGATCCTGCTCGGCGTGAACATCGTCGCCGGCGTTCTCTTCGGGCGGGGCTTCCTCGGGGCCGTCGTCGGGCTCGCGCTGCTCTACCCGGGGCTCTGCGTCGCGGTGAAGCGCTGGCACGATCGCGGCAAGTCGGGCTTGTGGGTGCTGATCGGCTTCATCCCGGTGATCGGCTGGATCTGGACGCTCGTCGAATGCGGCTTTCTGCCGGGCACGTCGGGCAGCAACGAGTACGGCTCGGATCCGATGGAGACGAGCACGGGCATCGCGTAGCAAGCGAAGCGCGCAGCGAGGCGAAGCCGAGCGGAGTCGAACAGTGGCCTCCGCGTGCGCCGGACCCTCGGCGTGCGTTGATCGCGCGTCCTGAGTCGGTTTCTACGCTGCAGCGAGCCATACTGGGGCGCTCGAACGCGAGGTCTCGATGTCCGTCTATCTCCACGTCACGCTCGAAGTGCATGCGGCGGGCATGTCGAAGTTCCTGAAGGCGATGGAGGTCGCGCTCTCGATCGTAGAGCCGATCGGCTGGAAGCTGCGCGGCGCATTCATCCAGCGCACCGGCCGCCTCAACAACGTGATCGATCTCTGGGAGCTCGACGACTTCAACCACTTCGACCGCGGCATCCGCGCGATCGGCTCCGATCCGCGCGGCGAGAGCCTGCGCGCCGTGCTCGCCGAGACCGTGCAGAGCGAGACGATCGTGTTCGCGGACCGCGCGCCGTACATGCGCTGACGCGCGCGAGGCGGGGAGCCCTCATGGAGATCATGTGCATCGCGGGCTTCACATCGATCGTTCCGGATGCCCCGAGCGCG
Organism: Myxococcota bacterium; assembly: GCA_035762585.1. GTDB lineage: Bacteria > Myxococcota_A > UBA9160 > UBA9160 > UBA6930 > VGRF01. The sequence goes on along the minus strand of DASTOI010000208.1, from coordinate 3,910 downwards.
CAGCGCTTCTATCGCGATGCGCTCGGGCTCCCGCTGCGGACCAACGCGCAGAACCCTAATTACGTCGCGATGGACGACTTCCCGGGCGCGAAGCACTTCGGGGTTTGGTCGCTCGCGGACGCGGCGCAGTCGTGCTTCGGAACCCGCGAGTGGCCGGCGAGCGTGCCCGTCCCGCAAGCGACGGTCGAGTTCGAGCTGCGCAGCGTGGAGGCCGTCGAAGAGGCGGCCCGCGAGCTCGAAGCGCGCGGCCACACGCTGATCCACCGCCGGCGCACGGAGCCGTGGGGGCAGGTGCTCGCTCGTCTGCTCGGGCCCGAGGGCTTGCTGATCGGGCTCTGCTTCACGCCGTGGCTCCACGCCGCGAAGTGAAGCCGACGCGAGAGGGCGCTCAGCCGATCCCGCCGCCGCACACCTCGAGATGCGCGCCGGTCGTGAAGCTCGACGCGTCGCTCGCGAAGTAGAGCGCGGCGCCGACGATCTCCTGCGCCTGCCCGCCGCGCTGCAGGAAGATGTCGGTCTTTGCGCGCGCCTCGAACGCCTTCATGTCCCAGGCCTTCGAGATGTCCGTCAGGAACGGGCCGGGAATGATGCAGTTGACGCGGACTTTCGGGCCGAAGTGATGCGCGAAGCCGACCGTCATCGCGTTCACGCCGGCCTTCGACGCGGCGTACGGGATGATGCCGCCGCTCGGGTGCAGCGAGCCCGTGCTCGAGACGAAGATGATCGAGCCGCCGCCCTGCTCGACCATGCGCTTCCCTAACAACGCGGTCAGCCGGAACGGCCCCTTCAAGTTGACGCCGATCACCTTGTCCCAGAGCGCCTCCGAGACGTTCGCGACGTGGTCGTAGAGCGGCGACATGCCGGCGTTGTTGACGAGCACGTCGACGCGGCCGAAGTGCGCGAGCGCCGTCTCGGCGAGCTTCTCGTTCTGCGTCCAGTCGGAGACGTTGCACGCGACCGCCAGCGCGCGCCGGCCCGTCTCCTTGCGCACGTGCTCGGCGAGCGTTTCGCAGCTCTCGAGCTTGCGGCTCGCGATCGCGACGTCGGCGCCCGCGCGTGCGAACGCGAGCACCATCTCCTTGCCCATGCCGCGGCTGCCGCCGGTCACGAGCGCCACCTTGCCCGAGAGATCGAAGAGCTGATTCGCGTCGCGCATGGGGTCTCCCGTGAGGGCGGAAGCGTACCCCGGCGGTGTGCGCGCACGCTGCGCGAGCTGCGCTCGGCTACGCGCAGGCGTTAGGGTGGAGTCGAAGGAGAACCCGATGCGCCTCGCTGCCACGGTCTTCGCGCTCACCGCAGCGCTCCTCGTCGCCAGCGGCTGCGAGCGGATGAAGCCGCACCGCCGAGAGCCGCCCCGCCCCGATGTCGCGAAGCGAGCGGTCGAATCGCTGCTGCCCGGGCTCCAGTTCGGCGCGAACCGCGAGCTCGAGACGTTCCGCGAGGTGCGCGCGGTCGACGTCGCCGGCGCGCACTTCGTCCCGGCCGAGAACCACTGGCGAATCCACTACTGCGCCGAGTACACGAACTTCGCGAGCGACGCGCCGCAGCGGCGCTGCGACCGCAACGTGATCGTCTACGAGCTCGACTCGAAGAAGTGGGTCGGCCTCGCGACCGGCGCGGGCACGCTCTACCGCTGGCAGGTGATCGACGACGCCACGAAGAAAGGGGACACCGAGGCAGCGAGCGCGCTGGCGCTCCCCGAGAAGGGCGCCGAGCCCGGGCAGCCGGCGCCGTGACGCGCTCGAGCCGATCGCTGCGCCGCGCGGCGCTCTGCGGCCTCGCGTTCGCCGGCGCGATCGCCGCCGCGAGCGCGGGCCCGGCCGAGGAGAGCCCGCCCGCGATCTCCGGCCGCTGCAGCGTGCAGTTCTTCGGCACCTCCTCGCTGCACGACTTCGACGGCGAGGCGCCGTGTGCGCGGCTCGAGATCAGCGCGCCGGACGCCGCGGGCCGCTACGGCGCTCGCGCCGAGGTCGAGATCGCGCAGATGAAGACCGGCATCTCGGCGCGCGACCGCAAGATGCGCGAGATGTTCGACGCGAAGAAGTTCCCGCGCATCACGGCGACGTTCGCGGAGCTCGACCCGCGGTCGATCCGCGCGCGCGCTCCTGCCGCGCTGCCGTTTCGCGTCGCGCTCCACGGCGTCGAGAAGAGCGTGACGCCGAGGCTCTCCCGCTACTCCGAGACCGCCGGCCAACGCGCGCGCTTCCGCGCCGAGTTCGATCTCACGCTGCAGGACTTCGGCCTCGAGCCCCCGGTCGCGATGGGCTTCATCCGCGTCGGCGACCGGGTGCACGTCGTGGTGGACGTCGAGCTCGAGGCGAATGCGGCGCCACGCGCGGCGACAATCTCCTCCGATTGACCGAGACCACCCGCGAGCGCATGTCCGGGCGCACCCGCGGCGGTTAGCCTCGGTTTCAGTTTCGGGGAGCACGGAGTCTCGATGCGCATCGCGAGCGTCGGCCGCGCGCTTCCGGAGCACTACTACGACCAGGAGGCGCTGCTCGCCGCGCTCGGGAAGCTGTGGCAGGGGCGCTTCCACAACCCGAAGCGGCTCGAGCAGATCCAGCGCAACACACTCGTCGGCGGCCGCCATCTCGCGCTGCCGATCGAGGCGTACGCGAGCCTGCGTGGCTTCGCCGACGCGAACGCGGCGTTCCTGCGCTGCGGCGGCGAGCTCGCCGAGCGCGCGATCCGCGAGGCGCTCGCTTCCGCGCAGCTCGAGCCGCGCGACGTCGACGCGATCTTCTCGCTCTCGGTGACCGGCATCGCCGCGCCGTCGCTCGACGCGCGGCTCGTGAATCGGCTCGGCTTGCGCAGCGACGTGAAGCGCACGCCGATCTTCGGGCTCGGCTGCGTCGGCGGCGCGGCCGGCATCGCGCGCGCCGCCGACTACGTGCGCGCATTCCCGCGCGAGACGGCGCTCGTGCTCTCGGTCGAGCTGTGCAGCCTCACGCTGCAGCGCGACGACGCGTCGATGCCGAACGTGATCGCGAGCGGCCTGTTCGGCGACGGCGCAGCCGCCGCGGTCGTGCGCGGCGCCGAGACCGACGCGCGCGGGCCGCGCGTGCTCGCGACGCGCTCGGTCTTCTATCCGAACACCGAGCGCGTGATGGGCTGGGACGTGACCGATGGCGGCTTCCGCGTCGTGCTCTCCGCGGAGGTCCCGGCGATCGCCGCGGCGCTGCGCCCCGACGTCGAGAAGTTCCTCGCGGATCAGAGCCTCTCGCTGCGCGACGTCGGCGTGTTCGTCTGTCATCCGGGCGGGCCGAAGGTGCTCGAAGCGATCGAGGGCGCGCTCGCGCTGCCGACCGGCGCGCTCGCGCGCTCGTGGGATCACCTCGAGCAGGTCGGGAACCTGTCGAGCGCGTCGGTGCTGTTCGTGCTCGGCGACGCGCTCGCGGAGGGGCACCCGCCCGGCACGCTCGGCCTCCTGCTCGCGATGGGCCCGGGATTCTGCAGCGAGCTGGTGCTGCTCCAGTGGTGAGCTCGACGCAGGCCGCCTACCTCGCGCTGCTCGCGCTCGTCGCGTGCGAGCGCGCGTTCGAGCTCTGGCTCTCGCGCCGCAACGCGGCGCGCGCGTTCGCGCGCGGCGGGATCGAGGTCGGCCGCGGGCACTACGGCTGGATGCGCGCGCTGCACGCCGCGCTGCTCGCGGGCTGCGCGCTCGAGGTCGTGCTGCTCGGCCGCGCGTTCGACGCGCGCCTCGCGCTGCCGATGCTCGCGCTCGTGATCGGCGCGCAGGCGCTTCGCTACTGGGCGATCGCCGCGCTGGGCGAGCGCTGGAACGTGCGCGTGATCGTCGTGCCCGGTGAGCCGGCCGTAACAACCGGCCCGTACGGCTGGCTCCGCCACCCGAACTACGTGGCCGTCGCGATCGAGGGCTTCGCGCTCCCACTCGTGCACGGCGCGT
>DASTOI010000207.1:0-5677 GCA_035762585.1 Myxococcota bacterium | reverse complement strand
AGCGCGCAGCGAGCCCACGCGAGGCTTCGCCTCGCGCGAGGCGAGCGAAGTCGAACCGCTGCCTCCGCGCACGCTGGACTCTCGATGTGCGGTGTTCGCGCATCCTGAGTCGGTCTCCTACTGCCTGGCCGAGAGGTCTGGGCCGCTCGCCTCGTCGAGCGCGCGGCGCGCGGCGCGGACGGCCAGCACGACCAGCACCGCCGTCACGCCGAACAGCGCGAGCTTCGCCACGCTCAGGCCGCCGCTCAGCAGGTCACCGCCGACGCTGCCGAGGTAGACGTAGAGCAGCGTCGCGGGCAGCATCCCGAGCGAACCGATGAAGTGATCGACGAAGCGGACGCGCGTCAACGGGAAGCCGTAGTTCAGAAGGTTGAACGGAAACGCCGGCGCGAGCCGTAACAAGAACACGATCTTTCGGCCGGCGTGGCCGACGGCGCGATCGATCGCGCTGAAGCGCGCGTCGCCGGCGATGCGGCGCGCGACCCAGTCGCGCGCGAGGTAGCGGCCGATCAGGAAGCAAAGGTTCGCGCCGAGCGTCGCCGCGACGAATACGTAGGCGGTGCCCTCGGCCACGCCGAACACCGATCCGGCCGCAATCGTGAGAACCGATCCCGGTACGGCGAGCACGACCAACACCGCGTATCCCAGAATGAACGCCGCCGGCCCCCACGCGCCCAGGCTGTCGACCCATGCGATGAAGCGCGGGAGCTCGGCGGAGACACGGCTCCCGAACTTCGCGATCGCGAACAGCACGAGCGCAGCGGCGAGCGCGAACAGCGCGACGCGCTTCCAGCTCCACTTCGCTCGCGGCGCGTTTTCCGCGGTGCTCATCGCCCCTCCACCGTGTTCGACCCCTCAGCCGCTTCGTCGCGCTCGGATGCGTTTGTCGCGTCTCGAGTCACGGATTCGCGAGCGCGCCGCCGCAGCTCGACCCCGCGCCGGCAGTGCAGCCGAAGCAGTGCGCCGCGGTCGCGATCGGGAGGCCGCTGAGCTCGCGCACGTCGTCCAGCTCGAACAGCGTGCGCGGTCCGCAGAGCGGCAGCGCGAGCGCTTGGTTGAAGTCGCAGTCGTAGAGCGAGCCGTCCCAAGCGACCGAGAGCGTGCTGCGGCACATCAGCGCGGGCACGGTCGCCGGGTTGAAGTGGTTCACGAGCAGCGCCTGATAAGCCTCGTGCTTGCCGCTGCGCGCGAGATCCCGCGCGAAGCGGCGGATCGGCATGTTCGTGATCGTGAGCAGGCGGTCGAAGCGGATGCCGAGCGCGCCGAGCTCGCGGCGGTAGTCGGCCTCGAGCTCCGCCTGCGGCGCGGGCAGGAACGCGCCGAGCGGGTTGTAGACGAGCGCGAGCTCGAGGCCGCTGCCCGGCTGTGCGTAGCCGAGCGCATTCAGCTCGCGCAGTGCGGCGATGCTGCGCTCGAAGACGCGCTTCCCGCGCTGGGCGTCGACGTTGCCCGGCGAATGACACGGGAGCGACGCGATGATCTCGACGCCCTCGGCCGCGAGGAACGCCGCGGTGTCCTCCTGCCCCGGCTCGAACAGCACCGTCAGGTTGCAACGATCGATCACGCGCCGGTCGAGCGCGCGCGCGCCGCGCACGAGATCGCGGAAATGCGGGTTCAGCTCGGGCGCGCCGCCGGTGAGGTCGAGCGTCGCGAGCTGCGGGCTCGCCGCTAGCACCTCGAGCACGCGCGCCGCGAGGCGCGCATCCATCGCCTCGCTGCGCTTCGGGCCGGCCTCGACGTGGCAGTGATGGCAGGCGAGGTCGCAACGCAGGCCGACGTTCACTTGCAGCGTCGTCGTCTCCCCGCGCGCGAGCGCCGGCAGCCGGTGGCGCGAGAGCGTTTCGGCGAATGAGAGAGTGGCGGCGCCCATTTGCCTCCAGACGCGGTTCGAAACGCGCAGGTTACGCCGCGCTGGAGCTCTGACTCGCGCCGCGGACGGAATGCGCCGTTTGTCTCGCGGCGCCCGGATCGGCGGCGCGCGCGCGGCGCGGCCAGAGCGGCGCAAGCTGTTCGCTCGATGCCGGGCTTCTCGCATGACCCACGGGGAAATCTGCAAGTATCCGGTTTGCTTAGACGATTGGTCGGCTACGGTGGTGAAATGAAGTTCACGTCAGTGACGCGGCAGGCGCGGGACGGCCGGCGACCCCGGCGCGCGCCGCGCAGAGCGCCCGCGCTGACGCGCCCGCGGCTGGTGGCCGCCGCGACCGAGCTATTCGCAGAGCACGGACTGCACGCCGTCACGAGCGCGCAGATCGCGCGCCGAGCGGGGCTCGCGACGGGCACGTTCTATCTCTACTTCGCGGACAAGCTCGAGCTGTTCCGCGCGATCGTGTTCGAGGCGCTCGCCGAGCTGCGCGGGCGCCAGGACGCAGCCGCCGCGCGTCACGCCGCGGGCTCGCGCGAAGAGCTCGCCGCGCGCACCGAGGAGTTCCTCGATTTCGCCGAAGAGAAGCGCGCGCTGATGCGCGTGCTGTTCGCGCGCAGCGCCGAAGCCGCCGGCATCGCGGACGAGATCGCAGGCGTGATCGCACCGGCGATCGAGCGCCGTTATCAGGCGCTGCAGGCCGCCGGCGGGATGGCGCGCGACATCCACGCCGCCGTCGCCGCGCAGATGCGCGCAGCCGCGCTGGTCCGCATCGCCGCGTGGTGGACCGAAGATCCGTCGCGCGCGACGCGCGCCGACGTCGCGCGCACGCTGCAGCGCCTCGATCCCGGCGCCTCCGCGCACGCACCGAATCCCTGACAACTCGAAGCGCCCACGAACGGAGCCTGCATCCCCATGTCGCACATCACACACGACGCCGCCTACAACACCGTCGATCGCGACGATTTCCTCGCGATGATCGAGCCCGGCCGCTACGCGACGCGCTGCGACGCGTTCGACGAGATCATCTCGGCGACGCGCGATCACCACTGGGATCCGACCGACCCCGTCTACATCGACTTCGACGCCGAGCCGTTCGACACCGCGAAGCAGATGATCATGCCGCGCGAGTTCATCGTGGAGCTGAATTGCGCGGTCGCGGAGAAGCTCGACGAGGGCCAGCAGATCCGGCTCGCGAACGAGTCCACACGCTTCTCGCTGTCGTCGATCCTGCACGGCGAGCAGGGCGCGCTCTCGCTCTCGGCGAGCCTCACGCAGATCCTGCGCGATCCCGGCGCGCAGGAGTACGCGACCAATCAGGCGCGCGAAGAGGCGCGCCACGTCGCCGGCTTCTCGCGCTACGTCGCGAAGCGCTGGGGGACGCCGATCCCGTGCGGCACGACGCTCGCGAGCCTGATGAACGAGATCGTGCTCGCGCCCGAGGTCTACAAGAAGCTGGTCGGCATGCAGATGCTGATCGAGGGGCTCGCGATGGGCGCGTTCGCGACGTTCCACTCGATGACGAACGACGCGACGCTGCGCCGCTTGATCCAGCTCACGATGAGCGACGAGGCGTTCCATCACAAGTTCGGAAAGATCTGGGCCGACCGGACGGTCTCGAAGCTCAGCGAGGAGGAGCACGTCGCGGTCGAGGACTGGGCGGCGAAGTGCTTCCACACGCTGCTGTTCAACCTGGTGAACGCCGAGCAGAAGCAGGCGATCTATCCGCAGTTCGGGCTCGACTGGCAGTGGGTGCGCGGCGCGGTGCTCGAGGCGTTCACCGATCAGGATCGGCGCAAGGCGATGACGCAGAGCACGAACATCTTCCGCGTGCTGATCAAGACGCTGCTCAAGGCGGGCATCATCACCGAGCGCACGCGCAACGTGTACGCGGGCTGGGTCGACATGGCGGAGCTGCACCGCGAGAGCGACGAAGTCGTCGGGCACGAGCTCGCGATGCAGACCGTCGCCGAGCTGCGCGACATCAACGCGCAACACGCGCGCGTGATGAGCCGCGCGCTGAAGCCCGCGCGGGCGGCGAGCGCTTAGGGAGCGCCGGCGATCAGTGCTGCAGCCCGAGCGTGCGCTCGCTCCAGCGCGCGCTCGACGCGCGGAAGACGAGCAGGCGCACGCGCGTGCGCAGCGTTGCGAGGTCGCCGCTCGCGCTGAGGGCGATGGGCGCCTCCTGCAGCCCGACCGAGGCCTCGAAGAAGCCGCCGCGGAGCGGCGAGAGGCCGAGCGCGCGGCGGTCGGTCGCGATCGCGGCGACGTGATTCGCGACGGCCAGCGCGACCACGCGTTCGTGCGGGCCGATGCTCGCCTCGACCCAGTTCCCGCTTCCGCCGTCGAAGCCGAGCGCGCGCCGGGTCGTCACCGCGAGCGCGACGCGGTCGCCGAGCTCGGGGCCGCTGACGACGCGCTCGCCGGGACCCAGCAGCTGCACGTGCACGCCGCCGGTGTTCGCGGTGACGGCGAGCAGCCGGCGCGTCGTGAGCGCGACGCCGATCTCGCCGTCGACCAGCGCGCGCAGCACGCGCTCGCCGATCCCCAGCGGAGCCGTGTGCGTGCCTCCGCCCCGCGAATCGACGGCGATCAGCTCGCGCTCGAGCGACACCCACTGCACGCGGTCCTCGAGCGGGCCGAGGCCCGAATCCGCGAGCGCGGCCCCCGCGGCGAGGCCGCCCAGCCCACTGATCACGAACAGTGCACGCAGCGCGCGCGCAACCCCGCCTAGGGTCGAAGCTCGGAGGATTGCGCCCTGCGGCATTGCGTCATCCCTTTCGCGGCCTTCGCGGCAGTCTCGCGGGCGCCGCGCGCGCTGGCACAAGACGCACCCGAGCCGGCCGCGCATTCGAATACGGCGCCGGCGAGCGAGGCGGTTGCCGTCGCGGAGAGCCCGGCGCCGGAAGCCGCGACCCAGCTCGTCCCCGAGTCCACGGAATCCGCGCCGCCGCCGCTTCTCTTCGCCACGCGCCCAGCGGCTCTTCATGCAGCGCGCGAAGCGCGCCGTGCGCGAGGCACCACGCACGACCCGCAGTCCGCGCGCACTCGCGCAGCGCGAATCGAGCGGGCCTCGAAGGCCCGCTCGATTCGCCACTCCCCACCTCCGCAAACGGTCGTGATCGCTTCCGCGAACGCCCAACACCCGGCCTCCCCCGCGAGCCGAGCAACACGAAGCGCAGGGTCCGCGGCGGCGAGTCTTCGAGGCCGCCGCTCTTCGCTTGTTAGGCCGCCGCCGCCTGCTCGCCTTCCTTTAGCGCCGTCGCAATCTCCGAAATCACGCCCTTTGCATCCCCAAATACCATGATCGTGTTCTCGGCATAGAACAGCTCGTTGTCGATGCCGGCGAAGCCTGGATTCCGCGAACGCTTGATCGCGATCACCACGCGCGCCTTGTCAGCGTCGATGATCGGCATGCCGTAGATCGGACTGCCCTTGTCGGTGCGCGCCGCCGGGTTGACGACGTCGTTCGCGCCGACCACCACACACACGTCGCACTGCGGCATGTCGGGGTTGATCGCGTCCATCTCCATCAACGCCGAATACGGAATGTCGGCCTCGGCGAGCAGCACGTTCATGTGGCCCGGCATGCGGCCCGCGACCGGGTGAATCGCGAACTTCACGTCGATCCCGCGCTTGGTGAGCGCGTCGAAGACCTCGCGCACGCGGTGCTGCGCCTGGGCGACGGCCATGCCGTATCCCGGGATGATCACGACCAGCCCGGCCTGCTCGAGCACCTGCGAGGCGCCCTCGACCGTTTCCGACTTGTACTCGCGCCCATCCGCAATCGCGCCCGCGGTCTGCACCTGCCCG
>DASTOI010000206.1:0-3382 GCA_035762585.1 Myxococcota bacterium | reverse complement strand
AGGACGGCGTCACGGTGTTCGGTGCCGACATCACCGCGTCGGCCGACGCCGCGGCACCGCCGGCGGGTGGGCAATGGGCCTACGCGCCGGTCGACGTTCGGGACGAGGACGCCGTCGCGGCAGTGGTGGCCCAGGCCACCGAGCTCGGCGGCGGCCGCCTCGACGGCGTGTTCCACGCCGCCGGCGTGCTCGACGACGGGCTGATCCAGACCAAGAACCAGACCGGCATCGAGGAAGTGTTCGCGCCGAAGATTCAGGGCGCGCTCGTGCTCGAGCAGGTGCTCGCGGGTGCCGGCGCCGACTTCGTGGTCTTGTTCTCGTCGACGAGCTCGGTGCTCGGCGCCGCGGGGCAGGTCGACTACGCGGCTGCCAATGCGTTCCTCAACGCGTTCGCGCACTCGCGCCGAACGTCGAAGGCGCCGCAGTGGATCGCGGTCAACTGGGGCGTGTGGAGCGACGTCGGCATGGGCGCGGAAGCGGCGCGTCGCGCGCATCCGGAGCCGGAGAGCGCTGCGCCCGCGACGACCGCGAACGCGCACCCGCTGCTCGGGAGCGCGGCGCCTGGGAGCACGAGCGAGCGCACGTACCGCGCCGTGCTCGCAACGAGCACGCACTGGATTCTCGACGAGCACCGCACGCGCTCGGGCACCGCGCTGATCCCGGGCACCGGCTACATCGAGCTCGCGCGCGCCGCGTGGGCTGAGCAGGAGCAAGACGCACCGCTCGAGCTGCGCGACCTCTTCTTCCTCGCGCCGCTCGCGGTCGCCGACGGCAGCGCGCGCAGCATTCGCACGTCGCTCGCGGCGGACGGCGCGCTCGAGATCGCGAGCGTGGCGGGCGCCCGCAGCGAAGTGCACGCCGTCGCGCGCGTCGGCCGCGGCGAATTCGCGCCGCCGCCGGCGCTCGATCTCGCCGCGATCCGCGCGCGCTGCGCCGTGCGCCACACGCCGCGCGACGAGCGCGGGATCTGCACACCGCAGGAGCGCGCGCACCTCGCGTTCGGCCCGCGTTGGCGCTGCCTCGACGAGGTTTGGTGGGGCGACGGCGAGGCGCTCGCCGAGCTCTCGTTGCCGGCCGGCTACGAGGCCGAGCTCGCGACCTTCGCGCTGCACCCGGCGCTCCTCGACATCGCGACCGGCTACGGCCTCGAGCTCGTGCCCGGCTACGACGCTTCGAGCGCACTGTTCGTGCCGTTCTCGTACCGCGAGGTGCGCGTCCACGCGCCGCTCGCGCCGCGCATCTTCAGCTGGATTCGCAGCGCGCCCGACAATCACGCGGACAAGGAGATCGCGCGCTTCGACGTCACGCTGACCGACGCGTCCGGCCGCGCGCTCGTCGAAATCAGCGACTTCGCGGTGAAGCGCGCCGCCCCCGGCTTGCCGTTCGCCGAGGCGCGCGCGGCGGCGCCCGAGCCGGCGCTGGACGCGCACCTCTCGCCGGCCGAGCGCACGTTCCGGCGCACGCTGCGTGCCGGCATCGCCGCCGACGAAGGCGTCGCCGCGCTCGAGCGCATCCTCGCGGAGCCGTGGACGCCGCAGGTGATCGTCAGCTCGATCGAGCTCGAGACGCTGATCGCGCAGGTGCATGCCGCCGCGCCGGCGCCGGCGAGCTCTGGCGCGCGCTTCGAGCGCCCCGCGCTCGCGAGCGATTATGTCGCGCCGCGCGATTCGCTCGAATCGACGCTCGCCGAGATCTGGCAGGAGCTGCTCGGGATCGAGAAGGTCGGCGTGCAAGACGACTTCTTCGCGGTCGGCGGCCACTCGCTGATCGCGGTGCGGCTGCTCGCGCAGGTGAAGAAGCGGCTCGGCCTCGATCGGCCGATCTCGATTCTGTACGAGGCGCCGACGATCGAGCGCTTCGCAGCGCTCGTACGCGGCGAGCTCGAGGGCGCCGAGACGGACGCCGCGCGCGCGCAGGCGAGCTTCCGCTTCCTCGTGCCGATGCACACGCAGGCGAACGCGAAAGAGACGCCGATCTTTCTGGTCGCGGGCATGTTCGGCAACGTGCTCAACCTGCGGCACCTCGCGGACTTGTTGGGGAAGGATCGGCCGTTCTACGCGCTGCAGGCGCGCGGTCTCTACGGCGGCGACGAGCCGCACGAGAGCTTCACGGAGATGGCCGCCGACTACCTCGCGGAGATCCGGCGCGTGCAGCCGACGGGCCCATACCTGTTCGCCGGTTACTCGGGCGGCGGGATCTGCGCGTACGAGATGGCGCAGCAGGTGACCGCCGCGGGCGAGCGCGTCGACGCGCTGATCCTGCTCGACACGCCGATCGCGCGGCCCTTCGATCGCCTCTCGCGCCTCGACAAGGTGCGGATCCACCTGCAGCGCTTCGCGCGCGGCGGCCTGCGCTACCCGCTCCAATGGCTCGAGGAGCGCGCGCGCTGGCGCGAGCAGCAGCGGCGCGCGCGCGAGGAGGCGGCGTCGCAGGCGTTCGAGTTCCGGTCGCGCAAGATCGGCGCCGCGTTCTACCGCGCGCTCGCGCGCTACGAGACGCAGCCCTACGCGGGCCGCGTCCACCTGTTCCGACCGCCGCTCCAGATCGCGTACCGCCTCGGCGAGGGCCGCAACCTGAACTACGACCGCGACTTCATCGCGCCCGACAACGCGTGGGGCCGCTACCTGACCGGCGCCTTCGAGGTGACGGAGGTGCCGGGCGACCACGACAGCATGGTGCTCGAGCCGAGCGTTCGCGTGCTCGCGGCAAAGATCAGGGTCGCCTTGGCAAGCGGCGCGTAGCGCCGCGCGCAGCGAGGCGGAGTCCTCGGAGCCGAGCGAAGTCGAACGGTGCCCTCGGCGTACCGTGAACATCCGTCCGTCAGCGCCGGCCGCGCGGTCACGAGCTCCGCAAGCGGCGCGTAGCGCCGCGCGCAGCGAGGCGGAGTCTTCGGAGCCGAGCGAAGTCGAACGGTGGCCTCGGCGCCCCGTGAACGTCGGCCCCTCCGCGCTAGCCGCGCGGTCACGAGCTCCGCAAGCGCGGCGTCGCGCGCACTCGGCGGAGCATCGCGACGACGAAGTCGGTGAGCAGCCGCGGCCGGTCGTCGTCGGGCTTGCGCTGCACCCAGCGCCGCAGCCGCCACGATGCGAACGACGCGATCCATAACAGGTCCGTCAGCCACAGATACGCGCGCCCATGATGCTTGCGGAAGTAGTGCGCGCGCGAGTCGAACCAGTAGCTCGGCATGCGGCGCTGCGGAACCTTCATTCCGGTCGAGACCGAGCCGATGTGCATCACCTGGCTGGCCGGCACGTAATAGGTCGTCCAGCCCGCCGCGAGCGCGCGCCGGCAGAAGTCGGTCTCCTCGAAGTAGAGGAAGAAGCGGTCGTCGAACGGGCCGATCGCGTCGAACACGCGCGCGCGGATCAGCATGCTCGCGCCG
>DASTOI010000205.1:0-2011 GCA_035762585.1 Myxococcota bacterium | reverse complement strand
TGGCTGCGGCAGCCGGTCGTGCTCGGCTACGTGCTCGCCGGGCTCGTGGTCGGCCCGCACGTCCCGGTCCCGCTCGTCGCCGATCGCGCGATCGTGCAGACGCTCTCCGAGCTCGGCGTGATCCTGCTGATGTTTTCGCTCGGGCTCGAGCTGCGTTTCGGGCGGCTGGCGAAGCTCGCGCCCACCGCCGGCCTCACCGCGCTGATCGAGTGCAGCGCGATGTTCTGGCTCGGCGGCGCGGTCGGCGAGTGGCTCGGCTGGAGCCCGCGCGAGAGCCTGTTCGCGGGCGCGCTCGTCGCGATCTCGAGCACGACCGTGATCGTGAAGGCGTTCGACGAGCTGCACGCGAGCCCTCGGCTGCGCGAGCGCGTCGTGAGCGTGCTGATCGTCGAGGACGTGATCGCGATCCTCTTGCTCGCGCTGCTCCCGGCGATGGCGCAGGGGGAGGAGGTCGGCTGGGGCGAGCTCGGGCTCTCGGTCGCGCGCTTCGCGATGCTGCTCGCGCTGATGCTCGCGCTCGGCGCGCTGCTCGTGCCGCGCGCGATCCGCGCCGTGCTGCGGCTCGGGCGCGCGGAGACGACGCTGGTCGCGAGCCTCGGCATCTGCTTCGCCTTCGCGGTGGGCGCGCACGCGCTCGGCTACTCGGTCGCGCTGGGCGCGTTCCTCGCGGGCTCGCTGGTCGGCGAGAGCGGCGGCGAGGACAGCGTCGCGAAGCTCGTGCATCCGGTGCGCGACCTGTTCGCCGCGATCTTCTTCGTCTCGGTCGGCATGCTGATCGACCCGCGCTTGTTATGGGCGCACTGGCCGGCGGTGCTCGCGCTCGCGCTCACGGTGGTCGCCGGCAAGACGTTGTTCGCGTCGACCGGCGCGTTCCTCGCCGGCGGCGGCGTGCGCCGCTCGCTCGAGACCGGCATGAGCCTCGCGCAGATCGGCGAGTTCTCGTTCATCCTCGCGAGCATCGGCGTCGCGTCGGGCGCCGCGCGCGAGTTCCTGCATCCGGTCGCGGTCGCCGTCTCCGCGCTGACGATGCTGACGACGCCGTGGATGATCCGCGCCGCGCCGCGCGCCGCGGCGCAGCTCGATCGCAAGCTGCCGCGGCGGGTGCAGACATTCGCGGCGCTCTACGGAAGCTGGCTCGAGAAGCTGCGCAGCGGCGAGAGCGCGCGCACGACCGCGGCGCGGCTGCGTCGGCTCGCCGGGCTGATCGCGCTCGACGCGCTCGCGCTCGCGGCGCTGGTGGTCTCGCTGTCGATCTTCGGGAGCGCGCTGCAGGCGCGGCTCGCCGAGTTGCTCGGCGTGAGCGCGGGGCTCGCGCGTGCGATCGTGCTCGCGGGCTCGCTCGCGATCGCGGCGCCGCTCGCGCTCGGGCTGATGCGCGTCGCGCGGCGCATCGGCGTCACGCTCGCGAGCGCCGCGCTGCCGGACGCGCGCAGCGGCCAGCTCGACCTGTCGATCGCGCCGCGCCGCGCGCTCGGGGTCACACTGCAGCTCGCGACCGTGCTGCTCGTCGCGCTGCCGCTGCTCGCGCTGCTGCAGCCGTTCCTCTCGCCGGCGGCGTCCGGGCTCGGCCTCGCGCTCGTGATCGGCGCGCTGGTCGTGACGTTCTGGCGCAGCACCGCGGATCTCCAGGGCCACGTTCGAGCCGGCGCGACCGCGATCCTCGAGGCGCTCGCTTCTCAGGCGCGCGGGCGGCCGAGCGGAGGCGCGCTCGCGCTCGATCGCGTGGGACAGCTGCTCCCCGGTCTCGGAGAGCCGGAGGCGATCGCGCTGAGCGCGAACAGCGCCGCGGTCGGGCGCACGCTCTCCGCGCTCGACCTACGCGGCCTGACCGGCGCGACCGTGCTCGCGATCACGCGCGGCGAGCGCGAGATCGTGCTGCCCGGAGCCGGCGAAGTGCTCGCGGCCGGCGACCTGCTCGCGCTCGCCGGCACCCACGAAGCCGTCGCCGCCGCGAAGGAGCTGCTCGAAGCTCCCGCCCGGCCCTGACCCCGAAAAGTCACCAGCCGGGGAC
>DASTOI010000204.1:0-9603 GCA_035762585.1 Myxococcota bacterium | reverse complement strand
CGAGGCCGAGGCGCGCGGGCTCGCAGGCGTGTTCTCGATTCAGCTCGCGTCGAATCCGTGGGTGCCGCTCGGCGCCGTCGCGGCGACCACCTCGCGCCTCCGGCTCGCGACCGGGATCGCGCTCGCGTTCACGCGTTCGCCGTTCGAGACCGCGCTCGCCGCGCTCGATCTCGATCAGCTGAGCGAAGGGCGCTTCACGCTCGGGCTCGGCACCGGCGTCGCGTCCGCTCACGCCGAGCATTATGGAAGCGCGTACGCGCAGCCGGTCGCGCGGCTCGCCGAAGCGGCGCGCATCATCAAGCTCGTGCTCTGCGGCGAAGCGCGGAGACATGGGCGCTTCGACGGCGCGTTCTGGCGGCTCGACTTCTCGCGGCTCGCGCTGCCGAAGCCGCTGCGCCCGAATCTGCCGGTGTGGGTCGCGGCGCTGCGCGAGCCGCTCGTCGACGTGGCCGGTCGCCACGCGGACGGCCTGATCGGGCACCCGTCCTGGTCGCTGCGCTGGGCGCAGCAGCAGGTCTTCGGTCCGTTCGCGGCGGCGTTGCGCGCGTCGGGCCGCGAGCGCGCGCACGTCGAAGTGAATCTCTGGCAGGTCGTCGCGCCGAATCCCGACGTGCGCGAATCGGTTCGCGACGCAAAGGCGCACGTCGCGATCTACGCCTCGATCGCGCAGTACGAGAGCTACTTCGCCGCGCACGGCTTTGGCGAGCAGGCGCGCGCGCTCGCCGCCGGCGCCGCCGCCGGCCGGCGCGACCTCGTCGACCTCGTCCCCGACGAGATGGCCCGCACCTTCGTCATCTGCGGAACGCCCGGCGACGTCGCGAAGCAACTCGAGCCACTGCACGAAATCGCGGACTCGCTCTGCCTGCAGCCCCCGCCCGTTTCCGGCGACGCGAGGCGCACATACGAGACGCGCATCGCGGAAACGTTCTACGCGTAAGCCAACTGTCCGATCGAGCTACCAGAGCTGACGCGCCGAGACAGCGCCGGAACGACCTCGAAGGCGCGTCACCGCGATGCGCGAGGCGAGCTACCGCAAGCCGCGAGCGCCCAACGAGGTACGTGCTCGCTGCATGACGCGGCGCGCAGCGAGCCGGAGTCTTCGGAGGCGACCGGAGCACAGGGAACTCTTAGTAAGAGCGCGGCAACCCCATCACGTGCTCCGCAATGAAGTTGCGAATCATTTCGTTCGACACAGGCGCGATGCGGGACAGCCTCGCCTCCCGCCAATACCTCTCCACGTGAAACTCGCGCGCGTAGCCGAACCCGCCGAAGGTCTGCAGCGCGACGTCGCATGCACGGAACGCCGCCTCGCTGGCGCGCAGCTTCGCCATGTTCGCGAGCGGGCCGGCGGGCTGCTTCGCGTCGTAGGCCCAGGCGGCCTTCTGCCATAACAGGTCGGCGGCTTCGAGCTCGGAGAGGCAATCGGCGAGCGGGTGTGCGATCGCCTGGTTCTGCCCGATCGGGCGCTCGAACACGATGCGTCCCTTCGCGTAGCGCGTCGCCACCTCGAGCGCGCGCCGGCCGATGCCGACCGCCTCCGCGGCGATCACGATGCGCTCGGGGTTCAGGCCGTCGAGCAGGCAGTAGAAGCCGCGCCCGATCTCGCCGACCACGTCGCTCGCCGAGACCGGGAGATCTTCGATGTAGACCTCGTTCGAGTTCACCGCGTTGCGACCCAGCTTCGGGATCGGACGGATCTCGACGTGGCGCGGATCGAGGTCGGCGAGGAACAGCGTCATGCCGTCGAGCGGCCGCTTGCACTCCTCGCGCGGCGTCGTGCGCGCCAATAACAAGATCTTCTGCGCCTGCTGCGCCTTCGAGTTCCAGACCTTCTTTCCGGTGACGAGAAAGCCGTCGCCGGCCCGGCGCGCGAAGGTCCGGATGCGGCTCGTGTCGGTGCCGGCGTCGTCCTCGGTCACGCCGAACGAGACGTGCAGCTCGCCGCTCGCGGTCGGCGGCAGGCTGCGCCGCTTCAGCTCCTCGCTGCCGTGATGAATCACCGGGCCCATGCCGAAGATCGAGAGGTGCAGCGCGGAGGCCGCGTTCTGCGCGCCGGCGCTGTTCGCGACCGCGTTCAGCAGCACGCCCGCGTGCAGGGTGCCGAGCCCCGCGCCGCCGTACGCCTCGGGCACGAGGATTCCGATCCAGCCCTTCTCTGCGAACGCGCGATAGAACTCCCACGGAAACTCGTGCGCCTCGTCCTTCGCGCTCCAGTAGTCGTCGTCGAAGCGCTCGCACAGGCGCTTCGCTTCGGAGCGAATCGACTCGAGCTCCGAGCCGAGCGAGAAATCCATCGCGGCCTCCGGGGAAGACGCGCAGCTTACGCCGCCGCGCGGGTGTGGCGCCGGGCCTCCGCGGGCTTCATTTCGCGCTCTATTCGAACAACTATTCAACGCAAATTTGAATTATGATGCGGACGTTTCAAAGGAGCGCCGAGATGACCGAGCAAGAGCGCCGCAACCTCGAGGCCGTGAAGCGCTGGGAAGAGACCTACAACCTCGACGTCGAGAAGATGGTCGACGAGGTCTACGCGCCGAGCTGCGAAGTCGTCGACATGCTGCGCGGCGTGACGCTGCGCGGGCGCGAGGAGCTGCGCGCGATCGAGCGGCGGATGGTCGAGCTCGCGCCGCAGCGCCGGCTGCGCGTGCTGAAAGCGGTCGCGAGCGGCGACACGGTGGCGCTCGAGTGCGAGGGGATCTTCCCGGGCGCGACGTTCCCGGCCTGCGTGTTCCTCGTGTTCGATGCGCGCGGCCAAGTGATCTCGGACCACAGCTACGCGGGCGATCCGACCGGGAAGGCGGATCAGATCCACGCCGAGAGCGCGCGTTGAGCGAGCGCGTCGCGGTCGCCGGCGCCGGCATCGCCGGCCTCTCGTGCGCGCTCGCGCTCGGCGGGCGCGGCTTCGAGCTGACGCTGTACGAGCGCGACCCGCCGCCGCCCGCGCAGCGCGAGCATGCGAGCGAAACCGCGCTGCGCCGGCGGGGCGTTCCGCAGGCCGTTCATCCCCATTTCTTCATGGGCCGGCTGCGCGAGGCGTTTCGCGCGCGACATCCGGAGCTCTTGGAGCGGCTCGTCGCGGCCGGCGCCGGCGAGGGACGCTTCGAGGATTCGCTCCACCCGCTCGCGCGAAGTCATTATGTGCCGCGGCGCCTGGACGCGTCGCTCACCTCGATCGCCGCGCGCCGCACGACCTTCGAGACGGTGATGCGCGACTACGTGTGCGAGCGCGGGCTCGCGCGCATCGAGCACGGCGCGAGCGCGGTCGGGCTCTCGGTCGAGCCGGGTGCCGCGGGCGCGCCGGCGCGCGTGCGCGGCCTACGCGTCGAGCGCGGCGGCGCTCGCGAGGAGATCTCGGCAGACGTCGTGATCGACGCGTCGGGGCGCGCCGGCGAGCTGGCGCGCGAGCTGCGCGCACACGGCGTGCGCCTGTACGAGGAGCGGCACGATTCCGGGATCCTCTACTTCACGCGCCACTACGAGCTGCAGCGCGGGCGAGCGTTCCCGAGCGCGCACGGCCTGCCCGGCCTGTTGTTCGCGGACTTCGTGGTCGGCGCGCTACCCGCCGACGCCGGCGCGTTCACGGTGACTTATCAGGTACAGCGCGACGACCCGGAGCTGATCGCGATCGTGCGCGAGCCGGAGGCTTTCCAGGCGCTCGCGATGCAGCTGCCGGTGATCGCGCGCTGGGTCGCGCCCGAGCAGGCCCGCCCGACCAGCGAGGTCTTCGGCTTCGGTCAGATGGATTCGTTCTGGCGCAGCACGCTCGCGAGGGGAGAGCCGCAGGTGCTCGGCCTCTACTTCGCCGGCGATACCGCGGCGCGAACGAACCCACGCTACGGCCGCGGCTGTACCTGGTCGTTCGTCGCCGCCGAGCGGCTCGCGGAGACGCTGCTCGCGACGCGCGACCCGCGCGAGCGCGCGCTGCGCTACGAGCGCGCACTCGAGCGCGCGCTGCGAGCCGATTGGCGCACGATGCTCGCGATGGACCGCGCCTCGCGCCGGCGCTTCGAAGTCGCGGCGGGACGACGGCCGGCGCGCCTCCCCGACCGCGCGCGCGAGGCGCTGAGCACGCTGCTCGACGAGGCGCAGCTCGCCGACGCGGACTTCTTTCGCGGCATCTGGGCCGGTTATCACGGGCTGACCGGCATGTCGGCCTGGCTGCGCGATCCGCGCGCCTGGCTCGGGCTCGCGCGCGGCGCGCTGCGGCGGCGGCGGGAGCGCGGCGCGCTCGGCGAGCGCGCACAGCGCCCGAGCCGCGCGCAGATTCTGCGGACCTTCCCCGCGCGGGCCGCTAATGAGTCTCGCTGCACCTCGGAGCGAACCGGTTGATGCAGGAAACGCCGCGGCTGGACGAGCTCGACCGATCGATCATCGCGCGCCTCAAGCAGGACGCGCACGTGACGAACCGCGCGCTCGCCGAGAGCGAGGGCGTTACCGAGCAGACGATCGCCGCGCGCATTCGGCGGCTCGAGGACGCCGACTTGTTACGGGTGCTCGGCATGCTCGACGCGAAGGCGGCCGGCTACGGACTGTTCGTGATCGTCGGCATCCAGGTGGCCGGGCGGACGCCGGGAGAGGTCGCGGAGGAGCTCGCGGCGCTGCCGAACGTGAACGGAATCAACTCGTGCCTCGGCGGCTTCGAGCTGATGGCGGCGCTCTACGCGCGCGATCAGCGCGACCTGTTCGAGCTGCTCGAGAAGAAGATCGGCGCGATTCGCGGGGTCGAGGAGCTCGAGTCGTTCCTCGTGCTCGAGCGCGTCCACCATCGCACCGATTGGGCGAAGCTCGATCGTCTCGCGCCGCGCGAGCTGCCGGCCGACGAGCAGAGGCCGCTCGACGATCTCGATCGCGCGATCGTCGCGCAGCTCCAGGACGACGCGCGCACGAGCCTGCGCGAGGTCGGCCGCCGGCTCGGCCGCTCCGAGGGCACGATCCGCGCGCGCGTGCGGCGCCTCGAAGAGGAGGGGCTGTGCCGCATTCAAGCGGTCACCGACGTTTCCATCGGGCCGGGCACGAGCTCGGGCTGGATCGCGATCAAGGCGCGCCGCGGCGCCGTGCGGCGCGTCGCGGAGACGATCGCCAAGGCCCCCGAAGCGGGCTTCGTCGGCATCACGCTCGGGCGCTTCGACGTGATGGCGCTGGTCAGCGCGCCGGGGCGCGAGCAGCTCTCGCGGCTGATGTTCGAGCACGTCGCGCTGCTCGCGGGCGTGCAGCGCCTCGAAGCGTGGGAGACGCTCGCGGTCTACAAGCACGACTTCCGCATCGTCGATCTCTCGGTCGCGCGCGGCGAGCCGAGCGTGCCGAAGCCGCGCGCCGCCGGCCGTAACAAGCGCCGAGCCTGAACGCGCAAAAGCGCCTCCCCCGATCGGCGCGCGGCTGGCAAGCGAAGCGCGCAGCGAGGCGGAGTCCGCGGAGCCGAGCGGAGTCGAACGGTGGGCTCCGCGTGCGCTGGACTCTCGATGTGCGGTGCTCGCGCATCCTGAGTCGGTCTCCTACTTGCGTTCGTCGATCAGCGCCGTGAAGTCGACGGGACGCTCGGGGAACGCCTCGCCCTCCGGCATCAGTTGCGACATGCCGCCGTCGATCGCGTGCGCGTGCCCGGTGATGAACTGCGCGCGGTCGCTGGCGAGGAACGCGACGAGCTCCGCGACCTCGCTCGGCTGCCCGACGCGGCGCAGCGGGTGCATGTGCGCGAGCACGCCCTGCGTGAGCGCCGCGTCCGCGTGCGCGGCGCCGAGGATCGGCGTGTCGATCACGCCCGGGCAGATCGCGTTGACGCGCACGCGCGCCCGCGCGAATTCCGCCGCTGCGGCCTTCATCAGCCCGATCACGCCGTGCTTGCTGGCGTAGTAAGACGGCATGCCGATGCCGCCGCGCAGGCCGGCCACCGATGCAGTGAGCACGATGGAGCCGCCGCCGCCGGCGATCAGCGCCGGCGCGACCGCGCGCAGGCCGAGGAACGGGCCGCTGAGATTCACCGCGATCACGCGCTGCCACGCGGCGAGGTCGCCGTCGAGGATGCTCGACGGCACCGCGATGCCCGCGTTCAGGAACGCGGCGTCGACGCGGCCGAAGCGGCGCCTCGTCTCGGCGACCATGCGCTCGTTCGCCGCCGCGTCGGTGACGTCGACGCGCAGCGCGAACGCGTCGCCGCCGCTCGCCGCGATCTCCTTCGCGACGCGCTCGGCGCCCTCCGCGTTCGCGTCGGCGATGCACACACGCGCGCCCTCGCGCGCGAACGTGCGCGCGGTCGCGGCGCCGATGCCCGACGCGCCGCCGGTCACGATCGCGGCCTTGCCCCCTAACAGCATCGCAGCCCCTCCTCGTTGCGCGCGCCGCGCACGAGCCGGCCGGGCCGTGCGCCGGTGTCCTGGTCGTCGCGCCGCGTGATCACGCCGGCGACCACCGTCGCCGCGTAGCCGCGCGCATCCTGCATCATGCGCTGTCCGCCCGCCGGCAGGTCGTGCGTCACGTACGGGCTCGGCAGCGCGAGCGCGTCGAAGTCGATCACGTCGAGATCGGCGCGCAGGCCGGGCGCGACCCGCCCGCGATCGCGCAGGCCGTAGAGATCCGCGGTCTCGCTCGTCTGCTTGCGGATCGCATGCTCGAGCGCGAGGCGCGGGCCGCGGCGCCGATCGCGCACCCAGTGCGTCAGCATGTAGGTCGGCGTCGACGCGTCGCAGATCAGCCCGCAGTGCGCGCCGCCGTCGGCGAGACCGAGGATCGAATCGGGATGCGAGAGCATCTCGAACAGCGCGTCGTGGTTTCCGCGTACGAAATTGAGCGTGGGCATCAGCAGCATCGCGCGGCCGTCCTGCTCGCACATCAGCTCGTAGATGCGGCGCTCGGGAGCAACGCCATCGCGGCGCGCCTGCGCGGCGACCGAGCGCTCCGGCGGCGGCTCGTAGTCGACCGGATCGCCGAGCGGGAAGATCTGCTCGATCCCGCGCGCGAAGACGAGATGCAGGTTGTCCATCAGCGCTCTCGACTTCGGCGCGTCGTCGCTCTCCGCGAGGATCGCCGCGCGCACCTCGGCGCGGCGCAGCTCGCGCATGCGCTCGCCGAGAGGCAAGTGGGCGAGCTTCAGGTAGGTCGGGCGGCGCTGGAACAGATGGTTCGCCTGAAAGCCCGTCAGCACGCCGCCCGGCCGGCCCGCGGTCTGTGGGCGCAGCTTCGCGCCGCGCGCGTTCGCCTGCTCGGTCCAGCGCAGCGCCTCGCGGAACGCGTCCGGGTCTTCCTGGAACTCCACCAACAAGTACGTGATCGGCATGCCGGTCTCGCGCGAGAGTCGCTCCATCCAATCGAGCTCGCCGCGCAGCGTCGCCTCTTCGCTGCCGAGCGCGAAGCCGCCTTGGCCGACGGAGCCGCCCGGCACGAGCTCGAAGATCCCGCCGGCTCGCGCGACCGCGCGGCCGATACCGAGCAGCTCGTCGTTCGCGGCGAACGTGCCAGGCACCGGCGAGCCGCTGAGCGATTGGTGGCCGAGGATGCGCGAGGTCGAGAACGCGAGCGCGCCCGCGCGAATGCCCTCGGCCGCGAGGCGCGCCATCTGCGCGATGTCGCCGGCGCTCGCAGCCTCGTGCCGGATGCCTCGCTCGCGCATCACGTACGCGCGCAGCGGCCCGTGCGGCACCTGCGCGGCGAGGTCCATCGCGTAGCGGCCCTCGGCGAGGCGATCGAGATATTGGGGAAACGTCTCCCAGCGCCAGTCGAGGCCTTCCCAGAGCGCGGTGCCCGGGATGTCCTCGACGCCGTCCATCAGCTCGATCAGCTCGCGCTTGGCCGACTCGCTCGGATGAACCGGTGCGAAGCCGACGCCGCAGTTGCCCATCACGACCGTCGTCACGCCGTGCGCGACCGACGGCGCGAGCAGCGGGTCCCAAGTCGCCTGCCCGTCGTAATGCGTGTGCACGTCGACGAAGCCGGGCGTCACGAGCCGCCCGTCCGCGTCGATCTCCTCGCGCGCGAGCCCGAGCTTCGGCGTGATCTCGGCGATGCGTCCGTCCTTCACGCCGACGTCGCCGTGGAATGCGGGGCGGCCCGTGCCGTCGACGATGCGCCCGTTGCGGATCACGAGATCGAGCATGCGGACCTCCGAGAGATGCGAGCGAGCTCCGCCGCCGCTGCGAGGCCGAGGCGCGCGCTCACGTGAAGCGCAGGCCGTCCATTCCCGCGGCGCGCCAGTTCCGGATCAGCTCGTGGAACTCGATCGGGCCGCCGCCGTACTGCTCGTCGGTGATGCCGCGGCCTTCGCCGACGCGGCCCTCGTTGTTGTAGTAGCCGGGCGTGCACTCCGACTGGAACGCCTGAATCGCGAGCGCCTTCGCGCGGATCGTGTCGACCCACGCCTGCTCCGCCTCGGCGGTCGGCTCGATGCAGGTCGAGCCCTCGCGTTCGGCGCGCTTCAGCAGCTCGCGGATGTGCTCCGCCTGCTCGTGATGCATGTGCGGAAAGTTCGCGGTGAAGCCGTTCTGCGTGAGCCCCATGTGGAAGCAGTTCGGGAAGCCGTGGCTCGTGAAGCCGTGCAGCGTGCGCAGCCCGTTCGCCCAGTGATCGGTGAGCGTCTTGCCGCCGCGGCCGTGGATCTCGAAGCCGGCGCGGCGCGTGTATGCCGTTCCGACCTCGAAGCCGGTCGCGAAGATGATGCAGTCGACTTCGTGCTCCACGCCGTCGAACACGAGACCGCGCTCGGTGATGCGGTCGACGCCGCGGCCGCGCGTGTCGACGAGCGTCACGTTCGGGCGGTTGAACGTCGGCAGATAGTCGTCGTTGAAGGTCGGCCGCTTGCAGAACTGGCGGTACCACGGCTTCAGCGCCTCGGCGGTCGCGCGGTCCTTCACGATCGCGTCCACGCGCGCGCGCACCTGATTCATCTTCTTGAAGTCGGCGAGCTCGAGCAGGCGGGCCATCTCTTCGGGCGGCAGCGCGCTCTCGCGATTCACCGGCGTGATCGTGCCGAGGTTGCGAATGATGTCGGTCCAGCCGTCGGAGACGAGGTCCTCGTCCTGCTGGCCGCCCGTGACGAGTGCGTTGAAGTTCTCCATGCGCCGCTTCTGCCAGCCCGGCTTCAGCGTCTTCACCCACTCGGGATCGGTCGGCTTGTTGCCGCGCACGTCGACCGACGACGGCGTGCGCTGGAAGACCGTGAGATGCTTCGCGTGCCGGCCGACGTGGGGCACGCACTGAATCGCGGTCGCGCCGGTGCCGATGATCGCGACGCGCTTGTCGGCGAGCTTCGTGAGGCCGCCGCTCGAGTCGCCGCCGGTGTACGCATAATCCCAGCGGCTCGTGTGGAACGTGTGACCGCGGAAGCTCGCGATGCCGGGAATGCCGGGCAGCTTGGGCCGATTCAGCGGCCCGTTCGACATCACGACGAAGCGCGCGCGGATCTGATCGTCGCGATTCGTCGTGACGAGCCAGCGCTGCGCGGCGTCGTCCCAGTGCAGCGCGGAGATCTGCGTCTGGAACAGCGCCGCGCGGTAGAGATCGAACTTCTCGCCGATGCGGCGCGCGTGCTCGAGGATCTCCGGCGCGTAGGAGTACTTCTCGCGCGGGACGTATCCGGTCTCCTCCAACAAGGGCAGGTAGATGTACGACTCGATG
>DASTOI010000203.1:0-3445 GCA_035762585.1 Myxococcota bacterium | reverse complement strand
GCTCTCGCCCGGCAGGAAGCCCGCGTTCACGACGTCATCGGAGTGCACGTAGCCGCGTCCCTCGTGCTCGACCTGAGTGCTCGCGAGAGCGAGCTCCGCTTGGACGCGCTCCATCGTGCGGAGCGCGCGGGCAGTCGAGAGGCCGATGTCGTCGCCGTAGACGCGCGCGGTACGGCGCTCCAGGCGCTCGTTGGCCGTGAAGCCGACGAAGCGCAAGCGAGCGTTCGTCTTGCCTTCCACTTCGCCGAGCGCGCGGCGCAGCGCAGCCGCGTAGCCCGGCGGGATCTGCGCTTCGCCGTCTTCGATGAGCAGCGGCGCGAGCGCGCCGAAGCTCGGCTCGTGGATTCGCGTAGCGACCTCGTCGCCCGCCGCATCCGGACAGAGCTGCGGCTCGTCGGGCAGCTCCTGGAGCGGGTCGTCGTACCAGAGCTCGACCTCGATGCGCCGGTTGAGCGCGCGCCCGCGCTCCGTCTGGTTCGAGGCGACCGGCCGCGCGGGACCGAGGCCGTCGCTCGCGATCGCCGCGGTCGGCAGCGCCAGCGCGTCCTTCAGCGCGAGCGCGACGCGGTGCGCCCGCGCCTTCGAGAGCGCGAGCTGCGTGCCGTAGATGCGCTCGGCTCGGCCCGTGAGCGGCGCGTCGTCGCTGAAGCCGAGCAGCTTCACCGTGACGTGCTGCTTGTCTTTCAGGTTGTGCAGCGCCTGCTCGACTTGGCGAATGAACGTCTCGGGCACGTCGACCGACTCGTCGTCGTAGTGGAGCGGCGCGATCAGGTTCCGCACGCGCGCGCGCCGCGCGTGTCCGTCGCGGAAGCGCATCTTGCAGACGGTCTCCGTGCGGCAGACCTTGAAGCGCCGCAGCACTTCTGGGACGACGACCTCCTCGAGCGCAGGGGCCTGCTCGACTTCGTCGTACCAGACCTCGACCTCGACGCGTCGGTTCTGCGCGCGGCCTTCGGCGGTCGCATTCGACGCGACGGGCTCGGCGTCGCCCGCCCAGTCGAACGAGATCGCCTCGGCCGGCAGGGCGAGCGCCGTCTGAATGAACTCCGCGACTTCGCCCGCGCGCTCGCGCGACAGGCCCTCGTTGTCGCCGAAGACGCCAGTGAGCCGCCCGGACAGCGGCTGGTCGTCGGCGTGGCCGACGAGATGCAGGCGGACGTTGTCGAGATGCCGCATCTCGTCCAGCACCTCGCGCAGCTTCTGGACGGTGCTCGCTGGGATCTTCGCGACGCCCGACTCGAAACGGATCGGCGGCACGACGTCCTTCAGCTTCACCGTGTTCCTTCGCTCGCGAACGACCTCGCGCTGCTCGATCCGGTCGCCGGCCTGCCGCTGCAGCCCCTCCGGATCCTGCGACCACTGGGTCAGCGGCTGATCCGTCGGCAGGTGGTGCTCCACGGCGGCGCCCGGCTGTGCCTCGAGGATCGGGGGCGGGCCCGCGTCGACGGAGGGCAGCAGCGAACGCCAGCCACTAGTCGCGGCCTCTCGATCTGCGTCGGCTCCCGGGGCCGGCGCTCCGCGCCGCCAGAAGACCTCGGTCTCGACCGTGAGCGGAGGGGTTCCGTGCCACGCGCGCTCGATCTCGCGCTTCAAGCTCTCGACGCGCTGCTCGACGAGCTTCTCGCTCTCGAGATCCGCGAGATAGGAGAGGCGCAGGATCGCGGGCCGCTTGCGGAGCTCCGTGAGCAGCAAGTCCATGCGCGGCTTCCAGTGCTCGCGCATCTGCACCGAATCGGGCTCGAACACGCCGTCGGCGACATCGAGCCCGACGACGTGATGGATCGAGGCTCCGAAGCTGACGCGCAACGCCTTGCCGCTGGTTGCACGCTTCACGAGGCGCGCGGGCGTCGACAGGCGATAGCCGCTGGGAAGCGTGCGGTCGTCGAGCGCGAGGACGAAGTTGCTGCCGCGGCTGCCGTGCGGTGTGACCGCGCACGTAATGTGGAAGCGGCCGTAGCGGTCCGTCGTCGCGACGAGCCCGCGCGCGGTCACGACGCGCACCCCCGGTAGGCCGCGTTCTCCGCGCCCTTGGACGCCGTCGCGATCGGCGTCGTCGAAGACCTTCCCCAGCACGTCCGTGCAGTCGAAAGTCGGATCGGGAACGACGCGCACGCGCGCCGTCGCCTCCGGCGAGAGCAGCGCTCCGGTCAAGCTGCTGAGCGCCTGGGCGCGATTGACGAACTCGCCCTCGTTCACGCCTGCGCCGACGGCGAGCAGTAGCGCGAGCGTGCGCTGCGTTGCCGCGTCGATTCCGACGTTCGGCCAGAGCAGCTCGCGGCCGTTCCGTGTGGGCTCGCTGGGCATGCCGTCGATGCGCGCGGAGCCTTCGACGTACTGGAAGCCGGCCGGGAAGCGGTCGACCAGGCTGAGGTCCACGATCGGCGCGCCGAGCTGGTTCGCGACGACGATCTCGTAGGGCACGAGCTGGCCGCGGCTGACGTTCACCGCCGGCGTCGACTTCGTCAGCGTCACCGCGCCGGTGAGCACTGGGTCGAGCGGCAGATGGTTGTTGAAGATCTGGCTCGAGCCCGGCGCGCTCGTGTCATCCAGGGCGAGGTGGACGTAATAACTCGTGCCGGCGCTGCGCGCGGGCACCGTCTGCGGGGGCGCCAGCTCCGAGGGCTGCGATTCGCAGTGCTGCGCGGTCGCGGGCAGCGCGTCGGCAGGTGTGCCCGGGCATGCGGGCACGGAGAACGGCGCGGCCGCGGTCGAGAGCGGCGGAATGATCTGCGAGTAGCCGGCCGTGAAGCTCGCGCCCGGCGCGGCGACGGCGATCACGTAGCTGCCGCCGCTCGGGCAGGCTGCGTCGGAGAAGTTCAGGTCGAACTTGTAGAAGCCGCCGCCGAGCGTGACCTGACCCTGCTGGGCCGGGTCGTCGAAGCACGTGGACGGCAGCGGCGCGCCCGCGCCGGCGTTCAGCAGCGTGAGCGTCGCGCCGGCGATCGGAGCGCGCAGCAGCGCGTCGTACACGACGCCATTCGGATCGATCGGAAGGTTCAACCCCTGAAGGTTGGCGCCCGAGATCACGACGATGTCGGAGATCTGCTGCGGGCCGTTCGTGTAGGGGGGGTCGGCAGTGCCGAGCGAAGCGGTCGAGATGCCTGCGCCGGGAGCGCGGAAGCGCAGCACGTACGTGTCGCCGCTCGCCGCGTTCGGAGCGACGCCGCTGATCCGGTACGCGCCGTTCGCGTCGGTGAGCACGCTCTGCACGGGCTGGCCGTTGCGCGTGAGCTCGACGCTCCACCCCGGGAGCGGGCGCTCGCCGGCGTCCTGCAGGTCGTCGAAGTTCGCGTCGTGCCACGCGGCGCCGCTGAGCACGCCGATGCCCGGCATGCCGCCGACGTCGATGTTGACGGTCGCGCTCGCGGTCTGCGTCGTGTTCCAGGTGACGACGCCGACGTTCGTCACGCGCGTGCCCATCGCGAGGCCCGGATCGAGCGTGGCG
>DASTOI010000202.1:0-5432 GCA_035762585.1 Myxococcota bacterium | reverse complement strand
CGACATCGGCCTCGCGTTCGAATCGCTCGACGCCGAGGCTGCCCGCATCCTAGAAGAAGTCGGCGACGACTGACCCGCCGCCGAACCGCGCGCCCTTTCTCGTTCCGGTCTGGTTCTGCTACGAGACGGCGTGTCCGGCTGATGACCAGCCCGACGGATCGGGACAACCGCCCTGAGCGATTTTCATCAGACCGGCGTGGTCGCAACGCTCCACCGCTTGGGCCGCCGCGACCTCGCGCGGCTCGAGCGCGAGCTCGGCGACCCGGCGCGCTCGCGGCCGGTCGCCCTCGTGCTCCCGTGCCTGCACGCCGAGCTGCAGGATGTCGCGCTGAAGGGAATCATCGATCAGCTCCAGCTCGTGCCGTACCTGACGGACATCGTGGTCAGCGTCGCCGGGGCGCCCGAGCGCGAGCAGTTCGATGCGATGAAGCGGGCGTTCGCGCCGCTGCGGACCGCCGACGGCCGCCCCGCGACGCTGCTCTGGAACGACGGCCCACGGCTGCAGGAGCTCTATCGCGCGCTCTACGAAGAGGGCCTGCACGCCGGGCCCGAAGGGAAGGGCCGCGGCGTCTGGCTCGCGTTCGGGTACGTGCTTGCGACGGATCGCGCGCGCGTGATCGCGGTGCACGACTGCGACATCCGCGACTACGACCGCGAGCTCGCCGCGCGGCTCGCGTTCCCGATCGCGAACCGCAACATGAACTACGAGTTCGCAAAGGGCTTCTACGCGCGCGTGTCCGATCGCCTCTACGGGCGCGTGACCCGCCTGTTCATGACGCCGATCCTGCGCGCGATGAAGGCCGTGCTCGGGCCGAACCCGCTGCTCGAGTACCTCGACTCGTTCCGCTTTCCGCTCGCCGGTGAGTGCGCGATGACGACCGATCTCGCGCGTTCGATCCGCATCCCGAGCGACTGGGGCCTCGAGATCGGCATGCTGACCGAGGTCTACCGGAACTCGTCGCTGAAGCGGACTTGTCAGGTCGAGCTCGCCGACAACTACGACCACAAGCATCGCGATCTCTCGCCGCTCGACGGGAATGGCGGCCTGCACAAGATGGTCGCGGACATCGGCGCGTCGTTGATCCGCAACCTCGCGTCCTACGGCGTCGAGTTCGACGCGGGCTTCCTGAACACGCTGTCGAACGCGTACGTGCGCACCGCGCAGGACGCCGTGGCGCGCTACTCGGACGTCGCCGCGCTGAACGGGCTCGCGTTCGATCGGCACGAGGAGGAGATCGCCGTCGAGACGTTCGCGAGCGCGCTGCGCGCGGCCGGCCTCGGCTTCGTGCGCGATCCGATGGGCGCGCCGCAGATCCCGAACTGGAACCGCGTCACGTCGGCGCTTCCCGAGCTGCTGCCGGTGCTGCGCGACGCGGTCGACGCGGACTCGCAATGAAGCCGCGCGCAGCGAGGCGGCGTTGATCCGCATCGGCGACGTCCAGATCGGCGGCGACGCGCCGCTCGCGTTGATCGCCGGGCTGAACGTGATCGAGAGCGACGCCGGCGCGCTGGACGCCGCGCGCCGCATCGCCGCCGCCGCCGCTCGTCACGGCTTTCCGTTCGTGTTCAAGGCGTCGGTCGACAAGGCGAACCGCTCGAGCCTCGCGTCCTACCGCGGCCCCGGCTTCGACGAAGGGCTCCGCATCCTCGCGCGCGTGAAGCGCGAAGGCGGCGTGCCGGTGCTGACCGACGTGCACGAGCCGGCGCAGGCGAAGCAGGCCGCGCAGGTCGTCGATGCGCTGCAGGTGCCCGCGTTCCTGTGCCGCCAGACCGACTTGTTACTGGCGTGCGCGGCGACCGGTCTGCCCGTGAACCTGAAGAAGGGCCAGTTCATGGCGCCCGACGACATGCGGCTCGCGGTCGAGAAGATCACCGCGCGCGGCGGGCGCGCCTTCGTCACCGAGCGCGGCACGAGCTTCGGATACAACGAACTGATCGTGGACCTGCGCAGCCTCGTGCGGATGCGCGCGTTCGCGCCGGTCTGCTTCGACGCGACACACGCGGTGCAGCGCCCCGGCGGCGACGGCGAGAGCAGCGGCGGCGAGCGCGCGATGGTCGCGCCGCTCGCACGCGCCGCCGTTGCGGTCGGCGTCGATGCGTTGTTCATCGAAGCGCACCCCGATCCCGACCGCGCGCCCTGCGATGGCCCGAGCCAGCTCGACTTCGAGGCGCTCGAGGCGCTGCTCACGGACGTGAGGCGGCTGGCGAACGCACGCCCGTAGGCGGCCGGGGCGTCGAAGCTCACCGTTCCTCGCTGCCTCGCTGCGCCTCGTACGCGTTCCAGCCCGACTCGATGACAAAGGCGTAGAGGGCTCTCACGTCTTCGTCGGCGAGCGGGAACTGCGGCATTCCGCGCACTGCGAGCGCTCCGTCTTGGACGATCGACTGGAATGCCTCGAAACTCGGTGGCGGCGCGGTGAGCAAGTTCGGGATGGCCCCGTGGACGGCGTCGCCCGATAGACCGTGGCAGGCGTGGCATTCGTTCGCTTCGAAGAGCACGCGTCCGCGAGCGACGAGAGCGCGCTCCATGCGCGGCTCGCTCGGTTCGGGTACGAGGGTGAGCGAGCCGTCCTCGGGAATCGCCGCGGTGCCGTCCAGCTTGAAGGCGAGCAGTCGGGCCTGCGTCCAGCGCCGACCCGCGGAGGAGTACTTCGAAAGCCACGAGGCCGTCGCTGCAGAGCTTCCGCTTCCCGTCGCGACGAGGATGAGCTGCTCGCCCTCGGCGAGCACGGTCGAGGGAGCCGCCCGAATGGACCCGCCAACCGGGCGTGACCACAGCAGCGCGCCGGTCGCCGCATCCAGCGCCTCGAGCTCCCCGCTCGCCGTTCCTTGGAACACCAACCCGCCGGCGGTGTGGAGGAGTCCGCCGTTCACCGGCAGCGGATGCCGTCTCCGCCAGCGCACCGAGCCCGAGAGCGGGTCCCAGGCGACCAGCTCGCCGTACGCGTTCCAGGCCGAATCGCCGGAGCTTCCATAATAATAATCCACCTCGACGCGCGACTCGGGGCGACTCTCGATCGCCGCGGGAATCACCATGGTCGGGATGTACACGAGACGCTCGGCCGGGCTGAAGGCGATCGCTTCCCAGCCGTGGGCGCCGATCGGGCTCGGCAGGACGACCGTTCTGCCGCGGCCTTGCTGCCAATACCTCGCCGCGGGATCGAAGACCGGGCGCCCTTTCGCGTCGAGGCCCTTCGCCCAGTTCATCGCGGTGTACGCACCGCCGGAGACGAACTCCCCAGAGGCTGCATCGAGCACGTAGGCGAAGCCGTTCTTGGGAACGCTGATCACCACGCGCCGCGGCGTCCCGCCGAGAGGCAGCTCCGCCACCATGAGTCCGACGCTGGCGTCGTAGTTCCAGCCGTCGTTCGGCACCTGCTTGAAGTGCCAGCGGTACTCGCCGGTTTCCGCGTTCAGTGCGACGACGGAGCTCGTGAACAGCTCGTCGCCCGCGTCCGGCGCGCGCTGCGCCGGGTTCATCGGCGCCGGGCCGCCGACGCCGATGTAGAGCTGCTTCAGAACGGGGTCGTAAGTGATCGCGTCCCAAACGCTGCCGCAGCCCTTCGTCTTGGAATACCAGCCCGTTCCCCAAGTCCTCGCCGTCATCTCATGGAGGTCGGAGTCTTGCGGCCTCGCGGGATCGCCGGGCACCGTGTAGAAGCGCCAGCGCCGCTCGCCCGTCCTCGCATCGAGTGCGTCGACGTAGCCGCGCGTCGCGCCCGAATCTCCGCAGGCATTGCCCGTGAAGATGAGGTCGCCGCCCACGCGCGGCGCCGCTGTAATGGCGTACGCATCCTCGGAGTCGCAGGGCTGCGCAACCCAGCGCAGCTTTCCCGTCATCTGTTCGACCGCGTTCAGCCGGCAGTCGCCGGCCGACGCGATGACGAGATCGTTCCAGAGCGCGACGCCGCGGTTGATGCGAGAGCCCCAGTAGCCGACGAACGATCTCCCCGTGAAGTCGTGCTCCGGCTCGAAGCTCCAGAGCAGCTTGCCGGTCCTCACGTCGTTGGCGTAGATCCGGCCGAGCGCGCCGCTCTGGAAGATGACGCCGTTCTTCACGAGCGGATTTCCGACCATGCCGTCGAGCGTGGGCATGTCCGTCGCCCACGCGAGGCCGAGCCGCGCGACGCTCGTGCGGTCGATCCCGTCGAGCGCCGAGTGATGCTGCATCTCGGACGAATTGCCGAGCAGCTCCCAGTCGGAATCTGCGGGGCCCCGAGCGTTGGAGGAGCACGCGGCGGCCAGCAGCACGACGGCGAGGCGTCGGGCTCGCGATCGCGACGCCATCGCAGGCTTCCAATCCTTCGTCATACGAGCTGTCGGAAGACGGGCGAGCGGAACGGGTCCCCCGGGTTCAGCGCGGCCATCTGCTTCTTGAAGAGGACGCCGTTCCGGCCGTAGTGCTTGTTGTTATCGGGTAGCGCTCGGAACGTGGCGTCGTCGCCGAAGAAGCGGAAGACCAGCGTATGGCGCTCCGGAAACGCGTCGTCGACCGGCGCCCCGCCGTGAAGCGCGCCGGGATGGAGGACGACGACGTCTCCGGGCTCCGTCGCCCACGAGACAACGTCGTACGCATTGGGGTCGAGCTTCCGCTCCGTGTCGATATCGGGCAGGCGAGGCAGGACACCCCCTCCGTACAGGGGCTCGGTCGGATCGTCCGGGTCGCGGAAGGTGGTGCCGTCGTACTGGGTTCCGCGGTGCGAGCCGCGAATGATCTCCAGCGAGTTCCGCTTCGGGACGGCCTCGAAGCTGATCCACGCGTTCGCCCAATGCATGCCGGCCCAAGGCAAGTAAGAGGTGTCTTGGTGCCACGGCGTGCGCGATCCCCGGCCGCCGGCCTTGAGGAACACTTCTTCAGCGAAATACCAGACGTGTTTGGAGCCCCAGAGGTCCGCGAACAGCCGGCCGAACGGGAGAGAAGACACCAGCTCATCCAGG
This sequence comes from Myxococcota bacterium, assembly GCA_035762585.1. GTDB lineage: Bacteria > Myxococcota_A > UBA9160 > UBA9160 > UBA6930 > VGRF01. Next base: position 494 of record DASTOI010000202.1, on the reverse strand, counting down.
CGGGCCTTCGCGAGCGGGTTGGCGTTGTCGTTGTGCGCCTGCTGCTCGGTCCCCTTGAAGATGCGAGCCGCGTTGGGGCCGTGATTTTCGACGGCCCAGTCGAAGGCCGCGCGACAGCGAGCCAGCTGCTCTGTGCTCAGAACGCCTCTGATCAGCAGGGCGCCGTCCTCTCGGAACGCCTTCCGCATAGACTCGTGCATGCGTGTCTTCTCCCTTGCGCGAACCAATGGAACGCGATCGCGGGCCGGTCGCGAAGGGCCGGCCGCGCCAATGAATGGTCATCCGGTGACAACGAAGGGACTGAGGTCGGCTGATGAATCGTCATCCGCGAACAGCCCGCTTGCGGCGCGCCTCGGACGACCTGCCGATGACCTCCGCGTACTTCAAGTTCGTGCTCGAGGAGCTCGGAACGACGCGCGCGCTCCGCGAAGCGATCCTCGAGGGCACCGGCGTGGATCCGGCGAACGTCGCCTCGCTCGGCGACGAGATCACCG
>DASTOI010000201.1:0-3723 GCA_035762585.1 Myxococcota bacterium | reverse complement strand
CGGTCTGGGTCGACATCGACCCCGCGCTGTTCGATCCGGCCAAGGCGAACGGCATGTACAACGAGTTCCTCGACGAGCTCGAGTTCGCGGCGGAGGTCGGCTTCGACGGCGTCTGCTGCAACGAGCACCACTCGAACGGCTACGGCCTGATGCCGTCGCCGAACCTGATCGCCGCGACGCTGACGCGCCGCACGCGCGACGCCGCGATCTGCGTGATGGGCAACTCGCTCGCGCTCTACAACCCGCCGATCCGCGTCGCCGAAGAGCTCGCGATGCTCGACTGCATGTCGGGCGGGCGGCTGATCGCCGGCTTCCCGGTCGGCACGCCGATGGACACTTGTTATGCGTACGGCCAGAACCCGAGCCAGCTGCGCGAGCGCTACCACGAGGCGCACGACCTGATCGTGAGAGCGTGGGCGGCCGAGGAGCCGTTCGTGTTCCACGGGCGATACAACCAGCTGCGCTACGTGAACCCGTGGCCGCGCCCGCTGCAGCGTCCGCATCCGCCGATCTGGATCCCAGGCGGCGGCTCGATCGAGACCTGGCAGTGGTGCGCGCAGCTCGACTACGTCTACGCGTATCTCTCCTACTTCGGATACAAGCAGGGCGAAGCCACGATGCGCGGCTTCTGGGACGAGATGAAGCGGCTCGGTAAGGACGCAAATCCGTTCCGCGCCGGCTTCCTGCAGTTCGTCGGCGTCGCCGAGACGCGCGAGGAGGCGCTCGAGCTGTACGCCGAGCCGGCGCTCTACTTCTACGAGCGCTGCCTGCACGTCGACGCGCGCTACGCGTCGCCGCCCGGCTATTCGAGCGAGGCGACGCTGCGCGCGCGCGTGAAGTCGCAGGTCGCCGCAGCGGCCGAGCGCGCGAGCGACGGCAGCTTCGTGCGGCCCGGCTTCGAGGACATCGTCAGCAAGGGCTACGTGATCGTCGGCAGCGCGGACGAGGTGGCAGAGCAGCTGCGCGAGGTCGCGGTGAACCTGAACGTCGGGCAGCTGATGCTGCTGCTCCAGTTCGGCAACATGAGCAAGGACCTCGCGTTCTACAACACCGAGCTGTTCGCGAAGCGCGTCGCGCCGCAGCTGCGCGGTCTGTTCGAGAACGAGTGGGAGAACCGTTGGTGGCCGAAGCCGCTGCCGGCCGCGTCGCGCGCGGGGGCGCGTGAGCTTCGCGCGGCACCGCTGCCGAGCGCACGGTGAGGCGAGCATGAGCGGCCTGCGCGAGCACGTCCTGCGTTTGCACGGCGAGAGCGTGCGCGTCTGGGAGAAAGGCGCCGGTCGCACCGTGGGCGTACTCGCGGGGTTGTTGGGGTTCTCGCGCTGGACGCCGTTCCTCGAGGCGCTCTCGCAGCGCCATCACGTCGTCGTGCCGGCGCTGCCCGGCCACCCGGGCGGCGGCGACTTTCGCATGCTCGACGATTTGCCCGACTGGGTGAGCGCGGCGCTCGACCTGCTCGACGCCGCCGACCTCGAGGGCGCGGACCTGATCGGCTTCGGCCCCGGCGCGATGCTTGCGGTCGAGTGTGCCGTCTTCTCGCGCACGTCGGCCGGCAAGCTCGTGCTGGCCGCGCCGTTCGGCTTGTTCGACGAGCGCGAGCCGGTCGCGGACCTTTGGGCGCGCCGCGCGAACGAGCAGGCAGCGACGTTCTCGGCGCGCCCCGACGCGTTCGCGCGCGACGTGCTCGCGCCGCCGGCGGGCGCCGACGCCGACGAGTTCCGCATCGCGCAGCTGCGCGCGCTCGAGGCCGCCGCGCGCTTGTTATGGCCGACCGGCGATCGCGGCCTCGCGAAGCGGCTGCACCGCGTGCGCAGCGAGACGCTCTTGATCTGGGGCGAGCGCGACGCGATCGTGCCGGCGAGCTACGCGAAGCGCTTCGCCGCCGGCATCTCGGCAGGCGCCCAGACGCGCATCCTTCCGGGCGCCGGGCATGCCGTCGACTTCGACGCGCCCGAAGAGCTGGCGGCCGCGATCGAGGAATTCCTCGGGGAGTAGGAGGCGGTGACCTTCTCGGTGCTGAGCGAGACCGCGCTGAGCGCGCTGCTCGAGAGCCTTCCCGATGGCGTGCTCGCGTTCGACGACGCGCGCCGGATCGTGCTCTTCAATCGCGCGGCCGAGCGCATCCTGCGCTGCTCCGCGAAGGACGCGCTCGGTAGCGACGTCGACCGCTTCGGCGCGGAGGAAGGCGTCGCCGGCCAGCGCGCGGCTACGTCGCATCTGCGCGAAGCACCCGGCGCGCTGCTCTTCTTCGGCGAGGCCGACGGCTTGTTCGCGCGCCGCGCCGATGGCGAGCTGTTCCTGCACGAGGGCTCGATCGCGCGCGTCGCGCTCGCCGGCAGCGACGTCACCGTCGTCGTGTTCCGCGACGTCGACGAGCGGCGCAGCGGCAACGTCGCGCTCACCGACGTGCGCCGCGAGGCGGAGTATCTGCGCGAGGAGCTCCACGGCCTCTACAACTACGGCGAGATCCTCGGCCGCAGCCCCGCGCTCGCGCGCACGCTCGACCAGCTCGAGCAAGTGGCGGCGACCGACGCGACCGTGCTGCTGCTCGGCGAGAGCGGCACCGGCAAAGAGCTGATCGCGCGCGCGCTGCACGCGCGCAGCCGCCGCCGCGACAAGCCGCTGATCAAGGTGAACTGCGCGGCGCTCTCCGCGGGGCTCGTCGAGAGCGAGCTGTTCGGGCACGAGCGCGGCGCATTCACCGGCGCCGCCGAGCGCCGCATCGGCCGCTTCGAGCTCGCGCATCAGGGCACGCTCTTCCTCGACGAGGTCGGCGACGTGCCGCGCGACGTCCAGGTGAAGCTGCTCCGCGTGCTGCAAGAGCGCGAGTTCGAGCGCGTCGGCGGCGCGCAGACGTTCCGCGTCGACGTGCGGCTGGTCGCCGCGACGAATCAGGATCTGAAGGCGGGCATCGCGGCCGGCGAATTTCGCGAGGACCTGTTCTATCGCCTGAACGTCTTCCCGATTCACGTGCCGCCGCTGCGCGAGCGCCGTGAGGATGTGCCGCTGCTCGCGAGCTACTTCGCCGAGCGCTTCGCGCGCCAGCTCGGCAAGCCCGCGCCGCGCCTCTCCGCGCAGACGGCGGCCCGGCTGACCACGTACGAGTGGCCCGGCAACGTGCGCGAGCTCGCCAACGTGATCGAGCGCGCGGTGATCCTCTCGCGCAGCGCCGAGCTCGAGATCGCGCCCGACGTGCTGGGTAGAGCTCCCGCCGACGCCGCGGCGGCGTCACCGCGCATGGAACGTTTGGCGCCGCTCACGCTCGCGGACGCCGAGCGCGAGCACATCGTCGCGATGCTCGAGCGCACGGGCTGGCGCCTCGGCGGAAGAGACGGCGCCGCCGCGCGCCTCGGCATGCCGGAGAGCACGCTGCGCAGCCGGATGAAGAAGCTCGGGATCGAGCGCGCTACGCGACCAGCTCCCCGCGCAGAACCGTGACCGCGCGGCCCAACAAGTGGACGCGTGAACCGCGGGCGCGCACGCGCACGATGCCGGTGCGCTGCGAGAGCTGAAGGCCGCTGAGCTCGCTCTTGCCGAGCCGCGCGCTCCAGAATGGCGCGAGCGAGCAGTGCGCGGAGCCGGTGACGGGGTCCTCGTCGACGCCGGCCTTCGGGGCGAAGAAGCGCGAGACGAAGTCGTGAGAATCCTCGCCAGGTGCGGTCGCGATCACCGCGTGCCCGGCGACGCGGCGGAGCGCGGCGAAGTCCGGCGTGAGAGCGCGCAGCT
>DASTOI010000200.1:0-2254 GCA_035762585.1 Myxococcota bacterium | reverse complement strand
GCAGAGGTTGCCCTCGAGCGCGTGGCGGATCTGCGCGTCGCTCGGGCTCGGGTTCTCTGCGATCAGCGCGGCGCTCGCCATGATCATTCCGGGCGTGCAGTAGCCGCACTGCAGGCCGTGCTCTTCCCAGAAGCCCGTCTGCACCGGATGCAGCGCGTCGGCCTCGCCGAGCCCCTCGATCGTGCGCACGTCGCAGCCATCGGCCTGCACCGCGAGCATCGTGCAGCTCTTCACCGCCTTGCCGTCGACGTGGATCGTGCACGCGCCGCACAGCGACGTCTCGCAGCCGATGTGCGTGCCGGTCAGGCCGAGGTCTTCGCGCAGCCAGTGCACGAGCAGCGTGCGCGGCGCGACGTCCGCCTCGACCGCCTCGCCGTTCACGTTCACGCGGATCTTCACGGGTTCTGCTCCTCGGCCGAAGGAAGAGCAGCGTAACCCCGCTCGAGTCGCCCGCGCGATCACTTCGGCGACATTTCATCGGGGACGTACTTTCAAATTTCATCGGGGACGTACTTGCAAGGGAGGCCCGGACGGCGTTCCCGGCGAGGGCGCCGGTGCTTCCGCGATTGCGGCGCCGGCGGCGCCTTCGGCGCGTCCGATGAAAGTACGTCCCCGATGCAAACTCCGATGCAAGCTACGACGCGCGCGCGATGACTTCGTCGACCTTTTCGTGCGCTTCGCTCGGCACTCGGAATGTCGTCATCCAGCCGAGCGTGGCGAGGTCGGTGACGTCGACGGCGGCGCGGCCCGCGAGCCACGCGTGGCCGCGCAGCAGCGTGACCGCCTTCACGAGGAAGGTGCGGTCGGTGAGCAGCGAGTTGGTCTCGTCGCAGCCGTACTCGGCGCGCAGGATGCGCAGCACCTCGAGCAGCGCGTCGCGCACGCTGCGCGGGAACGCGACCGCGGGCAACGCGGCGTACGCGGCATCCAGCGCGGCGCGGTCGCAGACTGCCTGCGCGCGCGCGTCGGTCGCGAGCGAGCCGGCCGACGCGCGCGCGACCAGCTCGCGCGCGGGCGCGAGATCGTCCGCGCCGAGCAGCCCGGGCACGCGCAGCTGGAGCGCGAAGCGATCGAGGTTCGCCGGGTCGAGCGGCTCGTTGTAGTACTCGTCGCGCTGCGGGTTGCTCGTCGCGATCGCGGTCAGCAGCGGGATCGGCGCGTCGCCGAGCATTCGCTCCTGCAGCAGCCGTAACAACACGTTCAGCGCCTCGCCGGGCGCGCGCGAGATGTCGTCGAGCACGCACACCTCGGCGGTCGCGATGCCGCCGGGCAGCGTGCGCTGCGCGATGCGCTCGCCGCCGCCGGCGAGCGGCGCGCGCTCGAGCACGGTGTCGCCGACGAGCTCGGAGAGCCGCGTATCGCGATGCAGCTGATAGAAGAAGAAGCGCAGCCCGGCCGCGCGCGCGGCGACCTCCGCCATGCGCGTCTTCGCCGCGCCGGGCGGGCCCTCGAGATAGATGTGCTCGCGGCAGAGCAGCGCGAGCAAGAGCGCGCGCTTCGCCTCCGCATGGCCGACGACGAACGCGTCGAGCTGCGCGGCGACCGCCCGTAATTGCTCGCGCGCCGCGTCGACTTCCCGCATGCGCGTTCTCTATCGCACCGCGCGCAGCGGCGCGACGCCGCGCGCGCCGACGGCCGGCACGAGCCGCACACCCGCGCGCTCTCGCTCGCGCTGCGCGCGGAAGCAGAGGCCTCCGGTCTCGTCCGCGAGCTCGGCGAGGAGCGGCGGCAGCTCTTCGGCGCCGAGGAAGATCGTGTGGATGCGCGCGCCGAGCTCCGCGAGCTCGCCGCGCTCGCGGACGACGCGCGGATCGCCGACCACGGGCACGCCATCGGTCAGCAGCACGACGTGCCCGTCGCGCTCCTCGAGCGCTCGCAGCGCGGCGAGCGCGACGCGCAGCGGCGCCTGATAGCTCGTCCTTCCCTCCGCGCGCGCGAGCCTCGCGCGATCGAGCAGCGCCCGGTAGCGGCGGTGGAACAGCGTGCCGTCGACGAGCAGCGGCTCGGCCTCGTGGTGGAATTCGACGTAGCCGACGCGCATGCGCCGCTTCGCCGCGGCGCGCACGACGCCGGCGACGACGTCTGCGGCGAGCCGCGTGCGCGCGCCTTCCATCGACGCGGAGACGTCGCGCAGGATCACGAGCGCGCCGCCCTCGCTGCGCCGCTCGCGCCGCAACAACGCGGGGCCGCTCGGCCAGCTTCCGCGCGAGTAGAGCGCGAGCTCGATCGGATCGGCGTCGCCTGCATCGGCGAG
>DASTOI010000199.1:0-2484 GCA_035762585.1 Myxococcota bacterium | reverse complement strand
GTGTCGGGGTCTCTGCCGACGGGCTCACCACCGAGGCCGTGTACGGTCGCACGCCGGATCAACTCGCCAGCCGGTGGCATGAAGTCACCGCCCGCGTCGATCGCGAGCTGCACGCACGCGGGCAGCCGATCGACTGTGATTCCGCGTGTCGCGTTCACGTATTCGAGGAGCGTGCGGTCTCGGTTCGTTGGCCGTGCGTTCGGCCACGCATCGAGGATGCGCGCGCAGATCGTGATGCGCTGCGGGATCTCATCCATCGGAATCGGCTGCGGCACCCACGAGAGCAAGCCGCTGGGATCGGACAATTGCCCGAGCGCGCTCTGCAAGGTCCGAGGTTGACTTTCCTTGGGCTGACGAAGGTCGGGCATTCGTTCCCCCCACGCGGCGCTTGGCCGCGAGCTGGTCGTACTTCTCGCGGAACTTCGGAAGGCTCAGAACCACACCACGCCACCACGCGGCGTCCGGGTTCTCGGCCTTCTCGTCGAAGAGCCATCGCGCCAGGTCACGCGCGACGTGATCGGTGCGCTCGGCGATCAGTAGGCGCGCCGATTCCACCCACTTCGCGAACGCGGCTTCACTCGGCGGCTTGAAGCCCGGGTTCACGCGCACGAGTGCTGCGAGGAAGTCAGTCGCGAACTTGAACTCAGAACTCGCCGGGTCGGCCGTAGGCCGACTCTTGTTCTTCTTCTTCTCTTCTACCGTGCGCCGGGAGCCGGGACGCCGGAGAGGGCGTTGATCGGGTCCACTTGTGCCCGTATCCAGGGCGCACCACTCTTGATAGATCGCAACCTTAGGCCACCTGAGACGTACGCTAGAGCCGCCCTGCGTCGCCTCTAGAGAGGCGCTAGCGGACGACAAGCCGGCGGCTAGCGGCAAGCTAGAGAGCCGCTGAAGGGCAACGTGAGGGCGCTCTAGTCGAGTGATTCGCATCGCTTCACGCGCTGGAATCAGCGCCTCGATCGCCTGCTCCGAAGTGAGCTTTTCGCGCGCCCAGCGCTGCCGCATCCACGCGAGTAGGCGGATCACCGTGGCGAGCGTCCAGTCGTCCCAATTCTCGTCGAGTACGAGATCGGAGACTTTCATGAAGCGGCTGCGACGCGTCGCCATCAGCGCATTCTCGCTGTGAGACGAGCACTCGCGAGCGAGTAGCGATGCAGCCACACCATCACAGCGCGAACCACGCGAGCGCGCGCCCGCCCACATCCCGCCGCACGATCAGGCCGGCGCGCTGCATCTCGATCCCGCGCCGGTCTATCTGGCACACACTGAGCCCGGTCACCTCCGCCAGCCGGTGCGTCGTCAGCCCCGGGTACTCGCGCACCGCGGCGAGGATGCGGCCCGCGTGCGAGCGCGCGAAGCGCGCGGCCTGCGCGGCTGCGGCGTGCGATGGGCGCGGGTCGGTGCGGCGAGCGCGCAGATTCATCGTGAGCTGCTCCATCACCGCGATCGCCTCGTGCGCTCATAAACGCGGATTCGATACGCGCGACGGTGCTCCTGTCCGCGGACGTAGTGCTCCGCTGACCCGAATTCAGTAAAGGCTTGGCTCGGATACCACGGCCCGATCTGGCCAAGTCCGTCTCTCCACTCGACGACGTAGACTTGCTTGAGCAAGTCGCGCTTCTTCCTCACGCGATCTCCTCCACGTAGATCGAGATGCACCCGTGCCCGCGCTTGCACGGCTTCCACGCGTACTCGGCGACGAGATGCGCGCTGGAGTCATCCTCGATCACGCCGGCGTGAACGAGCCCATCGCGAACGGCCTTGAACGACTGACGCAGGTTGTCGTCATCAGGCGCGCGGTTCGCCGCCGAGAAGCGCACGAACGAGACGCGCGCGCGCTGGAGAGGCTTCTCGGGGCGCTTCGTGCCGACCGCGGCCTTGACCTTCCAGTGCCAGTCCTTCGTGCTTCGCCGCTGCACCGACCAATGCGCGCGGCCGACGCCGCCCGCGGTGTTGAGCGGCGGCAGGCCCTCGATCACGTACGACTGCACGAACGACCCGCAGCGGGCCGGCCCGCCCGCTCGGTCGCCGCTGATGAGCCCCCCGGTCATCGGCGTCTGTCCTCCCCTCACCCTCGAAGCGTTTCAGCCAACTCCCGCTCCCACTTCGCGAGCCTCGCCGCGGCCTGGTCGCGGTTGTGGGTCAGCACACGGATGCGCGCGCGCTTGCGCTTCTCGATCGCCTGCTCGCGCTGGCGGTCGCGCTGGCGCTTCGCCTCGACCTTCGCCTCGCGCGAGAGGCGCTCATCGCGGGCGCGCTCGTAGGCGGCATCGCAGTGCGGGCAGGTCGGCGCGTCGACGCTGAACGTGTGCCCCTGCGCGCAGGTCGCGACCTTGCGCGGCTGCGGCGACGGGTCGGACCAGAGCGGAGCGCGCGCGGCGTTCGGGCGGCTCATCGCCTGACCCTCGCCGGTCCCACGCCGTTTCCGACGGTGCGCAAGTCCGCGAGCGAGCTATCGAATCTCGCACCGTACGGATCTGGCAC
>DASTOI010000198.1:0-8448 GCA_035762585.1 Myxococcota bacterium | reverse complement strand
GCAGAGTGGAGACAGGCGCAGCGCCGGTACCGGGCGCTCTACCTCGCCAGCCTGGCGCTCGCGCTGGGCTGGGTCGTCCGCACGCCGCTCGCCGAGTGGCTCGAGCCGAGCTCCGGGTTCGACATTCGCGCGGCGGCTCGCGCCGGCGGCGCCGCCTGGGCGTCGTGCGCTCTCGTCGCCCTGGCGCTGCTCGCGCTCGCGGCGCGTTGGCTTCGCCCCTTCGAGCGGCGATCCGTGTTGATTCCGGCGCTCGTCGCGATCCTTGCCGCCCAGTTCGCCTACGGCGCGTTCCACGTGGCCACGTCGGCGAGCCTGCTGCGCGATTCATCGCGAGCGCTCGCAGCCGCGACGCGCGACTGGCCGTCCGAGCACAAGCGAATCCTCGGCGACGCGGCGGACACGCTCGCGCTCGAGACGGATCTCTTCGCGGTGATCGTGCGCAAGCGCGGCGCGGCGAACCGGTCGATGAACCTCGATGCGTGGCGCCGCTTCGACCCCTCGATCGTCGTGAGCCAAGACCCTGAGCGGCCCGGCTTTACGCGCCTGCCGGATCTCGCCGTCGGACTCGACCGTGCGAGTGGAGAGACGCGCCTCGTGCCGCTGTGGGTGCGCGACTCGTTGGCCGACGCCGCGGCCGCCGCGATTCGAGCGAAATCGGGACGAGCGCGTCCCCGTCGAATGCGAAGACGAGAATCGGAGCGGCCACGCCGCGCGGCGGCCACGCGAAGCTCATCCCGCCCTGCTTCCTTCTGCTCGCGACGACGGGGCCTCCCGGATCGGGGTTGAAGTACTTCGAGCGTCCCGAGCGGAACCACACGCCGAGGCCCTCTTCGCCGAGCTCCAGCTGCGGAACCTCGATCTCACCGACGAAGTTGGCCGCACCGAGGATCGATAGCTCGCGAGTGATCCCCTTCACGCTCGCCCAGGTGCGAACGCTGCGCGGCCAGAGACCCGCGGCGGTCCGAGTGACTCCCCAGTCTTCGTCGGACTCGAGGTAGGCGCTCGGCAAGTTGACGATCGCCAGGCTCGCGTCCGCCGGCGTCTCCGCGCTCACGCGCTCGAGCTCGCTCAGGAAGCGCGTGCTCAGTCGGTCGATCACGCGCCATTCCGAGTAGTCGACCCAGAGTGGAGAGCCGACGCTGCTCGCGAACGCGAGCCCGGCTGCGACCGAGACGGATGCGATCGACGACAGCGAAGGCGCGCGCCTCCAGAGCGCAGCGACGCCCCGCGCGCCGAGCGCGACGATCGCGATCGCCAGCGCGGGCGCCGCCGAGTACGGGTACCAGGCGTGCACTTGGCCCGCGATCGTCACGAGCAGCGTGTAGCTGGCGATCCACGCCGCGCAGAACGCGAGCAGCCAGATCTCACTCGACCGCCAGAGCGCGAGCACGAGCGCGGCTGCGACGACGATCGCGATCGCGGCCAGCGCAGCGCCGCCGGCCGCCGAGTCCGGCAGGCGGAAGTCGAAGAATTGTTGGGGATAAACGAGCCACGAGAACAGGTTGGTCGGGATGCGGGAGAAGCTCGACGCATGAAGCACGATTCCGCTCGACCCGAAGAGCGCCCAGCGCAGCCCGTAGAACCCGAGCGCAATCGCTGCCGATGGCATCGTCCACATCGCGCTGCGCCGCAGCCGCTGCCACGCATCGCCGCCGCCGGGATGGCACAGCGCGAGATACGACGCGACCAGCGCCGGAATCACGAGCCCGCGCTCGACGCACGTGACTGCCATCGCGCAGCCCGCGAGATGCAGCGCGAGGCCGCGCCGCGTCGGGAGCCGCGACGCGCCGATGAGCGCGAGCGCGAACGCGATCACGAGCAGCGGCTCTTGGCGCCGCGAGACGGACGGCACGACCTCGATGCTCGAGGGATGGAGCGCGAAGAGCAGCGCGACGGCGGCGGCGAACCACACGCCGCGGCCGAGCGCGACCCGCGTCAGCGCGTAGACGCCGAGCGTCGCGAGGCCCGCGAGGATCAAGTCGGTCAGGTGGTACCCGAACGGCTCCCAGCCCCAGACCGCGAAGTCGGCCGCGTACACGAGCGTCGTCGTCGGCCGCCAATACGCGCCGTCGAACTGCGCGCCGCCCCGCAGCTCCTGCACGAGCAGAGACGGCACCTCGGACAGCGACTCGACCCGCGCCGCGGCGACGGACGGAATCGCGTCGACGCCATTGAGAGGCTCCGACACCGCCCACGCATGAGGCAGCACCGTCACGACGAAGAGCGCGACGATCCCGGCGAGCTCGCTTGCCTTCACAGCTGACGCGGCCTGCGTCGCGAGATGCGTCGAGAGCTCGGGCTCGGCATGGATGGGGGCGGTTGATAACCCGGGTGCGGAGGCCGAGACAAGCGACGACCGCTCACGGACCGCGCCTCGCTACGCGCTTCGCTTGCTAGTAGATCACCCCCGCGGCCTTGTGCTCGAGCAGCTGGTCCATCGTGAGCCCGAGCCGCTCCCTCAGCACTTCGTCCGTGTGCTCGCCCATCTCCGGCCCGCGCCGCAGCTCGGCGCGCTGCAAATCGAACTGCACGGGGCTGCGCACGAGTGTGAAGCGGCCGCGCGCGGCGCCGTCGACTTCTTGCAGGTAGCCGTTCGCGATCGCCTGCCGATCCTCGTGCAGCTCGCGCGGCGTCTGCATCGGCGCCCACGGCCCCTCCATGCCTTCGAGCGCGACGCGCCACTCGGCGAGCGTCTTCTGCGCGAACGTCTTGTCGAGCTCCGCGATGCACGCGACGCGATTCTCGAAGCGCACGCGGCCGTCGCGAAAGCGCGCGTCGTCGATCAGGTCGGGCCGGCCGATGCGGCGGCAGAAGTCGGCCCAATAACGATCGGCCTGGAGATGCACGAGGATCAGCCAGCGCTCGTCCTTGGTCTTGTAGTAGTTGACGACGGGGTTGAAGCGCTCCGTGCGCGGCGCCGACGGCAGCTGCGACGCGCCCCCCGGGAGCAGCTTGCTCGCGACGATGTCCGGCGACATCACCCACATCGCCGTCGACATCAGCGACACGTCGACCACCTTGGCCTCGCCCGTGCGTTCGCGATGGAAGAGCGCGGCCGCGATGCCGCCCGCGATCGTCATGCCGCCGATCCCGTCGCCGAACGCGGCGCGCTGGCCGACGGGCTCGCTCATCTCCGGAGTCGTCAGTGCGGAAGCGACCCCGCTGCGCGTCCAGAAGCCGGTCGCGTCGTAGCTGCCGGCCTCGCGCTCGGGGCCCTCGGCGCCTTGGCCGTGCCCGCGCACGTAGATCGCGCGCGGGCTGCGCGCGCGAATGTGCTCGACGTCGATGCGCAGCTTGCGCCGCGCCTCCGGCAAAAAGTTCGTCAGGAACACGTCGCTGCGCTCGGCGAGGCGATAGAGCAGCTCGAGCCCGCCGGGCGTCGCGATGTCGATCCCGACGCTGCGCTTGCCCCGATTCGGCTGCTGCACGAGAAAGTCGACGCCGCCGGCGTCGATCGAAATGCCGCTCGTCGCGAGCCCGCGCTGGCCGTCGCCGCGCACCGGGTGCTCGATCTTGATCACGTCCGCGCCCCAATCCGCGAGCACCGCGCCCGCCGAGGGCACGAACCAGAACTGCGCGACCTCGAGCACGCGCACGCCCTTCATCACGTCGAGCATTCGGAATTCCTCCAGCCCGTCAGAGGCGCACAATACGCCGGACCCGAAGCGCGCGACGACGCGAAGCGCGCGGGAGGCGCGCCCTTCCCCAAGAGCCCCGTACGCGCGCCAAGCAAGAGCGGCGGCGGCGCCACGAATTCGCGGCCGCGCCGCGTAGCGACGCCCGAATGCAACGCGTCGCCACCACCCAAATCCGCATGCCCCAACGCAGAGGCCCGGAGTCGCGACCCCTCCCGCCCGCCGCCGGCCGCGCCGACGCCGCGGTGCTCGCGTGAGCTCAGCCCCGTGCGAGCGTGTTCGCGTCCTCGCTCCAGCTCGCACACTGCCACCGCATCACGTCCGCGAACGTCCCCCAGCTCTCGAACTCGTCGCGGATCCGCGCCGCATCGTTGCGGCGCGCGCGTGCGGCGTCCGCCAGTCGCGCGAGCTGCGCGCTCGCGCCGAGCTTCTCCGCGTACGGCGCGACGCGCTCGAGCGTCGCGAGTAGGTCGGCCTGCAGATCGAACGCGGAGCGCGACTCCGGATCGATCAGGGTCGCGTGCAGACCGAAGCGGCACGCTTGGAAGCGGTTGTAGGCGTAGACGCGCGCGAGCCCGAGCGCGTCGAACGGGCGCTCCTCTTCGAGCAGCCACGCCGTCAGCGCCTGCACGTAGCCGGCGAGCGCGACCGCCCAGCTCGGCTCGAGCGGCGTGTCGCAGACGCGCACCTCGACCGTGCCGAACTCCGGCTTCGGCCGAATGTCCCAATAGAAGTCCTTCATGCTCTCGACGATCCCGTAGCTCTTCATCGTCTCGAAGTAGGCCTCGAACTCCTTCCAGCCGGGCAGCGGCGGCATCGTGCCCGAGAGCGGGAACGCGTTGACGGCGTTCAGCCGCGCCGAGTCGAACGCGGTGTCGGCGCCTTGCAGGAACGGTGACGAGGCCGATAGCGCGATCAGATGCGGCACGAAGCGCCCGAGCGCCTGCGTGAGCCGCACCGCGGCATCGCCGTCCGGACAGCCGACGTGGACGTGCTGCCCGAATACCGTGAACTGCTTCGCGAGGTAGCCGTACAGCTCGGACACGCGGCGGTAGCGGGGCGCGTCGGTGATGCGGCGCTCGCGCCACTTCTGGAACGGATGCGCGCCGCCGCCGGCGAGCCCGAGATTGAGCGCGCGCGCCGCGGGCAGCAGCACGGAGTGGATCTCCGCGAGATCGCGCGTGAGGTCGCCCGTGCTCGTCGCGATGTCGGTCGCAATCTCGATCATGCTCTCGGTCAGCTCGGGCTTGATCTCGCCGCGGTGCTCGCGCTTCCCGAGCGCGGCCAGCAGGTCGCTTGCGCCGCGCGTCAGGTTGAGCGTGCGGCGATCGACGATCTGCAGCTCGAGCTCGACGCCGAGCGTCAGCGGCCGTGACGGCGTGAACGGCAGCGGCATGGGCGCCTCATGCCGCGAGCGGCTCGGCTTCGCCGGCGAGGCGCAGCCCCGCCTGCGTACAGAGCGGCCCTAACAGCTCGAACGCGATCACGGCGGCGAGCACGACCGGCACGACCGTCGTGCCGAGCGCTGGGATCGCGCGCGCGGCGTCCTGCGCGAGCACGACCGTGATGCCCGACATCGGCTGCAGCGTCAGCGCGAGCAGCGCCGCCTTCTGCAGCGGCTGGCGCGTCGCGCGCGCGAACACGATCACCGCGCTGCCCTTCGCGACCGCGAGCGCGAGGATGAACGCGACGCTCGCGAACCCGAACGCGGCGAGCGTGCCGAGCTCGAGGCTGGCGCCGACCAGCGCGAACAGCAGCACCGTGACGAGCTGCCCCGCGCGCTCGAAGTCGAGCGGCATCAGCCGGTGCCGGCGGTCGATCGTGCGCACGCCGATCCCGAACGCGAACAACACGAGCGGGATGGAGAGCTCGGCCGCGGCGGCGAGACCGGCCGCGAGCGCGATCGCGCCGAACGCCGCCGTGATCTGCGCCTCGCGGCGCTTGCCGATCGCCTGGAACACGAGCAGCGCGAGCACCGCGAGCCCGGCGGCGAGCGCGAGCGCGAGCGCGACCGAGATCGCGCCCGCCCACGTCGCGGAGACCGCGAGCGGAGCCTGCGCAGGTCCCAGCATCGGCAGCAGCATCGCGAGCGCGACCACGGTGACCGCCGTGCTGGTGGCCGAGAGCATCAGCATGCGCTCGGTCACCTGCCCCTGCGCGCGCACGTCCTGCGCGACGCGCAGCGCGACCGCGGGGGACGTCGAGACGCCGAGCGCCGCGCCGACCGCCGCGAACCCCGGCGGCAGATCGACCAGCGCGCTCAGCACCCAATAGAGCGTGACGCCGGCGAGCGCGCTCTCGCCGAGCGCGAGCGCGGCGAGCCACGGCGCGCGCCGCAGCCAGCCGAGATCGATGCGCGCGCCAAGCTCGAACAGCACCGCGCCCATGCAGAAGTCGATCGCGAGGCGCAGCTCGTCGCGCAGCGCGGGCGGCACGATGCCGATCGCGCCGAGCGCGATGCCGGTCGCCGCGTAGCCGACGATCCGGGGCAGGCGCAGCCAGCGCGAGAACGCCTCGCCGCCGAGCAGCGCGGTGACGACGAGCACACCGACCGCGATCAGGGGGCCGGCCAGCAGCCAGCGCGCCGGCAACGCGAACTCGTTCATGGCGCGCCCTTCCACCCGAAGTTGCGGGGAGCTGAGGGGAACTGAGCTTCGACGCGCGCTCGCGCTGCGTCGGTGATGCGGGCCACGGGTTTCGGCCCGCGCCGGCGGCGTAGCACTTCGTCTCGTGAGTGGCCGTCAACGCGCGGAGAGTGCGTCGCCCACGTCGGGACGCCTTGGATCGCGCAGCTTCTGCTTCATGAAGTCGATCTCGCGCTGCTGCGACGCGACGATTCCATCGCACAGCCGATCGAGCGACGGGTCGCGCAGCGTCGCCCGCTCGCACATCAGGATCGCGCCGGCGTGGTGCGGGATCATCGACTTCAGGAACTGCTCGTCGGACACGCCGCTCTGCGCGCGAATCCCTCCCCAGCAAGTGACGAGCGCGACAGAGCTCGCCGCGAAGATTCCCGCGTTGAGGCGGCGATCCGCGTACATCGCGCCCATCACGAGCAGCTCGATCCCCACCATCGCCGCCGTCATCAGGCCCGCCATGTAGGCCTGGTTGAGGTTCGGCAGCGCGTTCGAGTAGCGGTCGACCATCGCGTACATCAGCGCGTACATCGCGAGGAACGACAGCAGCGTCATCGCGAGCAGGCGCCAGTAATGCTTGTGCATGCTGGATCTCCCGGGCGCTCCCGCGGCTCTCTTCACTCCACCACGACCCGCACGAACGCGAGCACCGCCTGCGGATCGCCGCCGTACGAGCCCTCGAGCGAGCGCGGCACGAAGTCGTGCGCGTACACGAGCCCGAGACCGAGCCGCACGTTCTCGTGCGGCGTGAAATCGTGGATCGCGCCCAGCGAGATTTTTCCGACGTCCTCGATCGGAACGCCGGGCGTCGGGCCGAGCTCGTCGGTCTCGAGCGCCTCGCCGCGCGCGAACACGGTCCAGCGCGGCGTCGCGCGCACCGCCAGCTCGAGCAGCGCGGCGTCGAGCGCCTTCGCACCGCTCCGGTCCTTGCGCGCGCCCGCCAGCGTGAGGCTCCACCAGCTGCCCCTCGCGATCGGCCGCGTGTAGACGCCGCTCAGCGACCAGCGCTCTTCGTCGTCGCCCGGCTCGAGCTGCTCCGGACTCTCGAGATCGGCCCACGACGCCTGCAGCGCGAGATACTCGCCCGGGTTCCAGCTCGCGCGCACCGCGATCGAGTCGAGCTCCGGAGACTCGATGTCGTAGCGGTGCTGGTCCGGCTCCCGTCCGCGGAAGCCCGAGACTTCGAGCTTGAAGCGGTCGTGAACCCAGCCGGCCGTGAGCACGCCGAACGTGATGTGCGTCGAGTCGAGCCAGTGATGCGTGATCGGCGCCTCGGGCGAATCCATCGCCGAGAGCCGGTGCATGAATGCGGGCGGTCCGAACGCGGGCTCTCCGGGAAGGCCGAAGTAGACGAACGCGGAATCGCGGTCGATGAAGCGGTGGCTGTAGGAGCCTGATAGCTCCATGAAGAAGTCGTGCGGGTGCTGGCGATCGACCAGCGGCGTCACGCCGTCGGCGGTCTCGCCGGCGGCGAGCAGCAGCGGATAGCCGCGCTTTCCCATGAACGGGTCCGGGCTGAGCATCGCGCGGAAGCCGAGCACGTCGCCGTCCCCGACTTCGCGGCGCGCCATGCCCATCACCATGCCGGAGGCGAACGCCTTCTCGCCGCCGCGCGGCCCCTCCTGCCAGTCGTAGACGCCGTTCACGAGCGCGTGGCCCATCAGCATCCACTCGCCCGCCATGAGATGGAGTCCGCCGTGGTCCGACACGTCGGGCTGCCAGCTGGTCCCCGACGCGTCGCGCGACATCGGGTAGCCGCCGAGCGAGCCCGTGCTCATGGCCATTTCGTCGTGCGCTGGGTGCGCTGCGTGCGCCGCCGGCGTCTGCTCGTGCTCGGCATGCTCGCCGCCCTGCGCCGACGCCCGCTCAGCCGAAGCCATTAGGGACGCGAGCAGCCCCGCGAGCGCCCAACGCGCGCACGCACATGCGGCCCGAGATTCGGTGAGAAGACGCGCCATCTGGTCCAGCGGCTGCAAGTGATATGCCCCAGCGTCCTCCGTCGTCTGCCGTCGATTGCCGCGACGAGCCCGGCATTTTCTACAAATGGGCGAGAGTCCGCCTCGAAGCCGTAACGTGGGCCCGCCGGAGGAAGCTTTGCAGTCGTGGCTCTCAGCCATTAGGCGCTACCTCGCCGTGACGGTTGTTGGGCACTTCGCATGGGAAGCGCTCCACGTTCC
>DASTOI010000197.1:0-5244 GCA_035762585.1 Myxococcota bacterium | reverse complement strand
CCGATCAGCAGAAAATCCGGGAGCCGGCCGTTCGATGCGGTTCGAGGGCTCACGATCGACCCCACGCGATCGCGACGCCGCATGCGACCGCGCTCGATGCGAACGCTGCGAAGTCGAGCTTCGGCAGCCAGAGCCCGTGCTTTCGCATCGCGATCGCGAGCGGCGCGTAGCCCGCGACGCGAGCGCCCACGACGCCGTACAGGACGCCCTCGATTCCCGGCGCGAGCGCGTTGCCGAGCATCATGCCGAGGATCAGCAGCGCGGCTTGCGACACCTGCACCCACATGTGACGCCAGGAATCTCCCCTCGAGAGAAACACGCGATCCGCGCTCGTGCAGATGACGGTCGCCGCCGCGCCGGCCGCGAGCACGCTCGCCATCCAGCCCGCATCGGCGTAGCGCTCGTCGTAGAGCGTGCTCATCAGCCACGGCGCGATCGCGGCGAGCAGCCAGATCCCGGGCAGGCCGACGCCGAGCACCCGGAGCCGATGACGAGCGATCTCGCTGCGTTGCTCGAGCAGCGGCAGCGCCTTCAAGCGGGCGTAGACGGGCATCAGCACGCTGCTCGCGACTGCTTGCATCATCTCGGGCAGCACCATCGCCACGCCGAGCGCGATCGCGTAGACGCCGAGCGTTCGTGCGCCGACGAGCTTGCCCAGCACGAGCCGATCGGCGTTCGTGACGACGAGCGTCATCGCCGACGACACGAGAATCCAGCGCCCGTAGGAGCGGAGGTCGCGCGCCGCGGACGCGTCGTAGCGAAAGCGGTTGCGGTAGCCGGGAATCAGGAAGTGGCTGGTGACGAGATTCGTCACGGACGTGACGATCGTGCCGATCGCGAGCGCCCAGACCGACCGCCAAACCGACGCGAGCGCGATCATCGCGACGATGCCGACCACTTGGCCGACGAGCTCCCGCGCGAGCTGGCGGCCCGGCGCGACGCGCCGCACGAGCGTGTAGACGGCCGTCGACGTGAAGCCCTCGACCACCGCGGTGATCGCGACGGCGCGGATCAGCCACGCGAGCCCATCGATCTCGTAGTACTGCTGCGCGACCCCGGAAGCCGCCCACAACGCGACGCCGATGAAGGCCCCGCGCAGGATCTGCGTGACCCAAGCGGTGTCGAGGAACAACGCCTCGTTGCCGCGCTCGTGCTGGATGATGCTGCCGCGCACGCCGAGGTCCGACAGCATGCGCGCACCTTGCGAGATCGCCGTCACGACGGCCATCGTGCCGAAAGCCTCGGGCGCGAGCAGCCGGGTCAGGATGAGATTGCTGCCGAAGCGGAGCGCGAAGCCGCCGCCGCGGCTGAAGATCGCCCACACGCTTCCGCGCGTGGCCAAGCGCACCAAGCGGTCGCTCAGAGACTCCCCGCTGTCGTTCACCCGCTCTTGCTCCTCGCCGGTGGCGCGTCCCTCGCGCCGGGTCAGCTGCCGGTTCTGAGTCGCTCGTAACAACTCGCCGCCGTCTTCGCGAAGGCGGCGCGCGGCCACTGCTCGAGGCGTCCGCCGAGATCGGCGAGCGCGGCCGCGAGATGGTGCGGCGCGTGCTCGCGGCCGCACGCGAGCGCCGCGCACTGGCGATCGAGCGCGCGCCGGAAGGCGCCGCCGGAGAGGCGCATGTCGCACGCGACGCGTAGGAAGTCGTAGAGCGGAAAGCCGTCGAGCCGCGCGCCGGCCCAATCGATGATGCGCAGCTCGCCGAACGTCGCGCCGCCGCGTGTGCGCTGATCGATCAGCACGTTGCCCGACCAGAGGTCGTCGTGCATGAACACGTGCTTCGGAACCCAGTCGCCGGCGCGCAGCGCGGCGAGCGCGCGGCTCGCGAGCTCGCGGAGCGGCGCCGGCAGATCCGCGTCGCCCGCCATGCGCGCGAGCGGTGCGGCGACGCGGCGCTCGCGCTCGGGCGCAGGAACGTCGCGCGCGGTGCGCGCGGTCGCCGCGGCGAGCCAACGCAGCAGCCGCGCGCGAATCACGAAACGCTGGGCGCGCGCCGCGAGCCCGCCCGCGCGCAGCGGCGTGCACCAGGGCAGCAGCGCGAAGCTGCGCCCGACGGCCTCGCCCTCCGCGAGCGGAAGCAGCACCGCGGCGCCGAGCGACTCCCCGAGCGCGTCGCGCACGTCGCGCGCGCGACGCGAGGAGCGCGCGATCATCTGTGCGCTCGTCGCGGACGAGAGCAGCGCCATCGCGATCGCGCGGCCCGCGCGGTCGCGCACTTGAAACTTCCGCGTCGAGTCGGAGAGCGCCGCGTCGGAGGTGACCTCGAGCAGCGAAGTCCCTTCCCCGAGCGCGCGCCGCGCCGCGAGCTCGAGCGCGCTCGCGGCTTCATCGCGAGGCGACGGCGACTTCTCGAGCGACACGGCGGGCCGGGCTTCGCTCAGGTGGACGCCGGCAGCCCGAGCAACGTGGCAACGATCGTGCGCTGGATCTCGGAGGTGCCCGAGAAGATTCGGCTGCCGTACGCGTCGCGCAGGTCGCGCTCGATCTCGTAGTCCTCCATGTACCCGTAGCCGCCGTGGATCTGCATCGCGTCCTCGGCGCAGCGCACCCACGACTCGCTGATGTGGAGCTTCGCGAGCGCCGCCTCGAGGAAAATGCTGCGGCCGCGGGAGCGCTGCCACGCGGCTTGGTAGAGCAGAGCGCGCGCGGTCTCGAGTCGCAGCTTCATGTCGACGATGCGGCTCGCGACGAGCTGGAAGCTCCCGATCGCGCGCCCGAACTGCTTGCGCTCGCGCGCGTAGGCGATCGAGACGTCGAGCAGCCGCTGCATCGAGCCGACCGCGCTCGCGAGGATGCACGCGCGCTCCCACGTCATCGAGTGCGTGAACAGATTGGTCCCGGCCCCCTCCTTGCCGAGCCGGTTCTCGACCGGGACTTCGCAGTTCTCGAGGAACAGCTCGCACATCGGCGACGTGCGCATGCCCATCTTGCGCGTCGCCCCGATCGCCTGGAAGCCGGGCGTGCCCTTCTCGATCAAGAAGCCCGTGACGCCGCGCGCGCCGCGCGCCTTGTCCACCGTCGCGAACGCCATGATCACGTCCGCGACCGGCCCGTTCGAGACGAACACCTTGCTGCCGTTCAGCAGGTAGCGATCGCCGCGCAGCTCGGCGGTCGTCGAGAGCGAGTACGCGTCCGAGCCCGAGGCCGGCTCCGACATCGCGTTGCCGCCGATCCACTCGCCGCTGACCAGCTTCGGCAGGAACCGGCGCTTCTGCTCGTCGCTGCCGAAGTGGAGGATCGGGATCTCGAGCGTCCACATGTGTGCGTTCACGGAGAACACGAGGCCGTTGTCGCGGCACGCGTGGCCGAGGCTCTCGAGCACGCCGACGGTCGTCAGCGCGTCGGCGCCGATGCCGCCGAACTCTTCCGGGATCGGCAGCCCGTGCACGCCCGCGTCGGCGAGCTTCTTCCAGCCGGCGCGATCGAACTTCGACTCGCGCTCGCGCTCGCGCAGCCCGTCGTTCAGCGAGCGTCCCACTTCGGCGACGCCCGCTCGCAGCTGGGCCTGATCCTCCGACCACGCGAAATCCATCTCGTTCGCTCCGCCTTTCCGCCTCGCCACGCGCGCGCCGAAGCGGCGCTTACCTCAGCCGAGCGCCTTGAGCCGCTGGTAGTCGATCTTGTCGGTCGTCGTCTTCGGCAGCGCGGGATGGAACTCGAACGCGTCGGGGATCATGTAGGCCGGCAGCACGCCGTTGCAGAACTTCTTGAGCGCGATCACCGAGAGCCTGCCGCCGCTGCGCGTCGCGAGATGCGCGAGGATGCGCACGCCGGCGACGTCGTCCGCATGCGCGACGACCGCGGCCTCCGACACGTCCGGATGCCGGTAGAGACCGGCCTCGATCTCGCCGAGCTCGATCCGATAGCCGCGCTTCTTCACCATGCGATCGCGGCGGCCTCGAAAGATCAAGTTGCCGTCGGGCTCCGCGACGACGATGTCGCCGGTCCGGTAGTAGGGTGCGCCCTCGCCCACCGCGATGAACGCGTTCGCGGTGAGGTCGGGGCGGTTCCAGTAGCCGACCATCACGTTGGCGCCGCGAATGCAGAGCTCGCCCTCGCTGCCGGGCGCGACCTCGCGGCCGTCGCCGTCGATCAGCACGCCTTCGAGGTGGTCGCAGACTCTCCCGATCGGGAACGGCTCGCTTCGGTCCGCTGGAATCTCTCGCGGCAGCTCGAACGAGGTGCACACGTTCGTCTCGGTCGGCCCGTACAGGTTGAAGTAGCGCGGCGCCGGGAGCTTCTGCGCGAGCGCCTTCAGGTGCACGATCGGGAACACTTCGCCCGCGAACAGCACGATCCGCAGCCGCGAGAGATCGAGCGTCTCGAGCCTCCCGAACTGCACGAGCAGCGCGAGGATCGACGGCGCGGAATACCAGATCGTGATCGCGCGCTCGGCGATCAGCGGCGCGAGCTTGGCGGGCTCCTTGCCGATGTCTTCCGGGATCACGACCACCGACGCGCCGCGCTTCAACGGCAGATAGAGGTCGAGGATCGAGAGGTCGAAGTGAAACGGCGCGTGCGACGAGAAGCGGTCCGCTTCGGTCGGCGCGAGCTCGCGATCGCACCACTCGACGAACGCGACCGCCGCTGCGTGCGTGAGCGTGACGCCCTTCGGCTTCCCGGTGGAGCCCGACGTGTAGAGGATGTAGGCGACGTCCGAATCCTTGGAGCCGTGCGGCGAAGTCGCCGGCGGAGCGCCGCCGAGATCGAGCCGATCGAGGCAGCGCGCGAGCGCAACGCCGCCCGACGGAGCGTCGAGCGCGAACGCGAGCGGCTTCGCAGCGCGCTCTTCGAGCTGCGCCTGCAGCGCGCTGCGCAGCCGCTCCTCGACGAACAGCGCGCGCACGCCGCAGTCCGCGAGGATGCCGGCGCTGCGCTCGGCGGGCGCGGTCGGATCGACGGGCACGTAGGCCGCGCCCGTCTGCAGGATCGCGAGGATGGCCGCGACCGTGTCGATCGACTTGCGCACGCACAGCCCGACGCGATCGCCCGGCCCGACGCCGCACGCGGCCAAGCGGTCGCGCGCGCGGCCGACGAGCGCGGCGAGCTCCGCGTAGCTGAGCTGCGCGCCGTCGGCCTCGAGGATCGCAGGGCGCGCGGGATGCGCGCGAGCGGACGCGGCGAGGTAGTCGTGCAGCGCCACGCTCAGCCTGGGGTCTTGGCCATCACCAGCTTCGTGATGTCGTCGAGCGTGTCGAGGTGATCCGCATCCGCCTCATGCGCGGCGACCTCGATGCCGAACGACT
>DASTOI010000196.1:0-5211 GCA_035762585.1 Myxococcota bacterium | reverse complement strand
CGCGCTTTACTCGATCACTCGTTTGTCGCCGGTCGCGCTTCAGCCAGCCGGAAGCGCGCGAAGAATTTCCATGCTTCTTCGGCGGCGCTGATCACGTTCGGGTGCGGGCCCATCATGCGCTCGGGGAGCGGGCCGGGGTCGATGCCGGGCCAGCCGTGGCCGGCGCCGGTGAGCTTCCAGACCTCGACTGCGGCGCCGGCGGGGCAGCTCGCTGCGATGTGGATGGCGGTGTGCTCGCCGTCGCCGTTCTGGGCGGGCGTGCTCCGACGCTCGAGCTCTTTGCCGGCGCCGCTGCAGCCGTTGCGCTTCTCCCATTGCTGGAGGCCGGCGACGACGGGCTCGTGATGAATCTTCGTGCCCGCGAATGACTTGTTATCGCCGCCGGCGTAGAGGGCGCGCGGGTCGTCGACGCTGTGGATGTGGAGCACGGGGACCGAGCGGGCCGGCGCGAATTCGCGGCGCAGGTTCATCGCACCGGCGACCGGCGCGATCGCGGCGATCTCGTCCGCGGCCTCGGCGGCGAGGCGGTAGGCCATCATCGCGCCGTTCGAGTGGCCGGTCGCATAAACGCGCGCGCGATCGATTGGCGCGTGCTCGGCAACCGCTTCGATCACGCGTCGCGCGAACCCGACGTCGTCGATCTTCTCGTCCATCGCGAAGCCGCAGCAGCGGCCGGCGTTCCACGTCAGCAGGCGCGGCGCGAGACGCCCGGTGCCGTTTGGATAGACGACGGCGAAGCCCTCGCGGTCGGCGACCGCATCGAGTCCGGCGTACGCCTGGAAGCCCTTCGCGTTTCCACCGCCGCCGTGGAATGCGATCACGAGCGGGAGCGAGGCGTCGCCGCGCGCGGCGGGCGGAAGGTGGAGCACGTAGCTGCGCGCAATGCGCGCGTGCGAAAGCGGAAGTGCGTGGTCGCCCGGTGCGAGTCGCTCGTCCTTCGCCGCGGCCGCGCTCGCGAGCGAGAGCGCAAGCGCGCTGCCGAGCGCCCGCGTCATCCATTTCATTCGCGCTGCCTCCCTAACTGCTTGGGCGACATGCACGCGCCGCTATCGTGGCGCGCCTCATGCAGGAATCCGGGCTTCTCGATCTGCTTCGCTCGCTCGGCGACGCCGAGCTGGGCGCGATCGCGCTCACGCTAGCCGCGCTTGCGGGCGTCGCGATCGCGCGGCTGCGCCGGCGGAAGGCGCAGCCGGTCGCGCCGCCCCAACAACCGGTCGCTCCAGCGGCCGCGCCCACTCCGGTCGAAGCCGCGCCGCAGCCGGTCCGCGAGGCCGCGCCCGAGCGCGTCGTCGAAGCGCCGGCGCCGCCACCGACGCGCGCCTCGTTGCGCGAGCGGCTCGTGCGGACGCAGGCTGCGCTGGTCGGCCGCGCGCTTCAGCTCGTCGGTGCACGCACGCTCGACTCCGAGCTCGAAGGAGAGCTCGAGGCGCTGCTCTTCACCGCAGACCTCGGCGTGAAGACCGCCGAGGATCTGCTCGCGCGCGTGAAGAAGGAGGCGGCGGGCGGCAGCGCGGCGCAGGTGCGGGATGCGCTGCGCGGCGCGATCGCGGAGAAACTGGAGCGCGTAGAGCCGCGTGGCGAGCCGCTCGCGACGGCCGGCAAGCCGCACGTCATCGTGGTGCTCGGCGTGAACGGCAGCGGCAAGACGACGACGATCGGGAAGCTCGCCGCGCGCTATCGCGCCGCCGGCAAGTCCGTGCTGCTCGGCGCGGGCGACACGTTCCGCGCCGCCGCGCGCGAGCAGCTCCAGAAGTGGGGCGAGCGCGCGGGCTGCGACGTGATCGTGGGGCCCGACGGCGGCGACCCCGCCGCGGTCGCGTTCGACACCGTGAAGGCCGCCGTCTCGCGCGGCGTCGACGTCGCGATCATCGACACCGCCGGCCGCCTGCAGACGAAGCAGCCGCTGATGCAGGAGCTCGGCAAGATCGTGCGCATCGTCGGGCGCGAGTGCCCGGGCGCTCCGCACGAGACGCTGCTCGTGCTCGACGCGAACACCGGCCAGAACGCGATCTCGCAGGCGCGCGAATTCACCAGTGCCGCCGGCGTCTCAGGCATCGTGCTCACGAAGCTCGACGGCACCGCGAAGGGCGGCGTGATCATCGGCCTCGCCGACGAGTTCGGAATTCCGGTGAAGTACGTCGGCGTCGGCGAGAGCGTGGAGGACCTGCGCGATTTCTCCGCGGAAGAATTCGTGGACGCGCTGTTCGAGACCTGAGAACTTGCATCCGGGACGTACTTGCACGCTCGCGATGAAAGTACGTCCCTGATGCAAACGCGGAGGCGGGGATGGCGGCTCGCTACGTGATGGCGCTCGATCAAGGCACGACTTCGTCGCGTGCGATCCTGTTCGATGAGCGCGGCGCGGTCGCAGCCGTCGATCAGCACGAGCTCACGCAGCACTTCCCGCAGCCCGGCTGGGTGGAGCACGACGCTGCCGAGATCTGGGAGACGCAGCTGCGCGCGGCGCGCGGCGCGCTCGCGAAGGCGGGCGCCAGCGCGCGCGACGTCGCGGCGCTCGGCATCACGAATCAG
The DNA here is from genome assembly GCA_035762585.1 of Myxococcota bacterium. GTDB lineage: Bacteria > Myxococcota_A > UBA9160 > UBA9160 > UBA6930 > VGRF01. The sequence continues at coordinate 2,679 of DASTOI010000196.1, read as the reverse complement.
CGCGAGACGACGGTCGTTTGGGATCGCGCGACCGGCGAGCCGATCCATCGCGCGATCGTCTGGCAGTCGCGGCAGACGGCGCCGATCTGCGAGCAGCTGCGCGCGCGCGGCCTCGAGGACGAGGTGCGGCGCAAGACCGGGCTCGTGATCGACGCCTACTTCAGCGCGACGAAGCTGCGCTTCATCCTCGACGCAGTGCCCGGCGCGCAGGCGCGCGCAGAGCGCGGCGAGCTCGCATTCGGCACGATCGACAGCTGGCTGATTTGGAAGCTGACGCGCGGCCGCGTGCACGCGACCGAAGCGAGCAACGCATCGCGCACGATGCTCTACGACATCCACGCGCGGCGCTGGGACGATGTGCTGCTGCGCGAGCTGCGCGTCCCGCACGCGGTGCTGCCCGAAGTGCGCGATTCGAGCGGCGCTTTCGGAGAGGCCGACGCGGCGTGGCTCGGCGCTGCGTTGCCGATCGCCGGCGCCGCAGGGGATCAGCAGGCGGCGCTGTTCGGACAGGGCTGCTTCACGCCGGGCCGCGCGAAGAACACCTACGGGACCGGCTGCTTCCTGCTGATGAACACCGGCGCGGAGGCGCCGCTCTCGAAGAGCGGGCTCGTCACGACGATCGCGTGGGGCCTCGGCGGAAAGGTCGAGTACGCGCTCGAGGGCAGCATCTTCGTCGCGGGCGCGGCGGTGCAATGGCTGCGCGACGGGCTCGGCCTCGTCGCGAGCGCAGCGGACAGCGAGGCGGCCGCGCGCTCGGTGCCCGACACCGGCGGCGTCTACCTCGTGCCCGCGTTCGTCGGGCTCGGCGCGCCGTACTGGGACGAGCGCGCGCGCGGCGCGATCCTCGGACTCACGCGGGGCACGACGCGCGCGCACCTGATCCGGGCGACGCTCGAGTCGATCGCGTACCAGAGCCGCGACGTCGTGGACTGCTTCGCGTCCGACGCGGGCGTCGCGCTCGAGACGCTGCGCGTGGACGGTGGCGCGTGTCAGAACGACTGGCTGATGCAGTTCCAGGCCGACGTGCTCGGCGTGCCGGTGCGCCGGCCACCGGTGCTCGAGGTGACCGCGCTCGGCGCCGCCGCGCTCGCCGGCCTCGCGGTCGGCTTCTGGCCCGATCGCAGCGCGCTCGAGGCCGCGACCGGTGCCGGTGCGCGCATCTTCGAGCCGCAGCTGAGCCGAGATCGGCGCGACGCGCTCTACGCCGGCTGGAAGCGCGCGGTCGAGCGCTCTAGAGGATGGGAGACGACATGATCGGACGCTTTCGGCGCAATGACACCAAAAGGGGTCAGACCGCAGGCGGTGTCACCGCGCTCGGGCGTTCCGTTGGGTGGAACTCGTGAAGGTCATCGCCCACCGCGGTGCGTCGGGCGAGCGGCCCGAGAACACGATGCCGGCGTATCGCCTCGCCGTGGCGCAGCGCGCCGACATGATCGAGATCGATCTGCACCGCACGCGCGATGGTGCGATCCCGATCACACATGACGCGGAGCTCGCGCATCTCGGCGGCCGCGGCGAGATCGCCGACGCGACGCTCGCGGAGGTGCGCGCGCTCGACGCGGGCGGCGGCGAGCGCGTGCCGCTGCTGCACGAGGTGCTCGACGAGCTCGGTCCCCAGATTCCGCTGAACCTCGAGCTGAAGGTCGGTACGCGCAGCGCGTACGCAGGCCTCGAGGCGGCGACGCTCGCCGAGGTCGAGCGCTGCGGGCTGCTCGCGCAGACGCTGTTCTCCTCGTTCTACGACGCGGTGCTCGCGACGCTGCGCGCGCAGAGCCCCGCGGCGCGGATCGCGCTGCTGATCTCGCGCCGCTCGCACGAGAAATGGCCCGAGCGCGCGCGGGCGCTGGGCGCCGAGGCGCTGAACCCCGAGCTCGCGCTGGTGACGCCGGAGCTCGTCCGCGCCGCCCACGACGAGGGCCTCGCGGTGTACGTGTTCACCGTGGATCCCGAGCACCAGATGCGGCGGATGCTCGAGCTCGGGGTCGACGGCCTGTTCACGAACTACCCGGCGCGGCTCCGAAAGCTGCTCGAAACCGCGCGAGTCCGTTGACGCTTTTTTTCGCTTCGCATAGGATGCGAGATCGGAAAAGCCGAGGACTCTCGCGGACTTCCGTGAGCCCTGGGCCGGACCAACGCTCCGGTTCGCGAGTTCGTCACCCCCAGCCGAGCGCTCGACGTGCGAGTGCAGGAAGGAGTGTGCCGGCGCCCGAGGCGGACGGAGCGCGATCAGAGGCCCTGCGAACTCCCCAACAACTCGGACCGAACTCCATGAGCGATCACGCCCAGGGAACCTGGCCCAAGCAAGGTCTCTACGACCCCGCGTTCGAGCACGATGCATGCGGCGTGGGCTTCGTCGCGAACGTGCGCGGCGAGAAATCGCACGACGTCGTCGAGAAGGGCATTCGCGTGCTCGAGAACCTCGAGCATCGCGGCGCGTGCGGCTGCGATCCGGACTCGGGCGACGGCGCCGGGTTGTTAGTGCAGATTCCCGATGCGTTCCTGCGCCGCGAGCTCGAGAAGCAGAAGCTCGCGCTGCCGGCGCCCGGGAAATACGCAGTCGCGATGCTGTTCGTCTCGCAGGACGCCGCCGCCGCGACGCGTCAGGCGCAGCTATTCGAGCGCGCGGTGATTACGGAAGGGCAGCGCGTGCTCGGCTGGCGCGACGTGCCGAACGCGCCC
>DASTOI010000195.1:0-6168 GCA_035762585.1 Myxococcota bacterium | reverse complement strand
CACGGCTGCAAGCAGCAGATCGCGATCTGCCTCGGCATCCCGGAGCTGCGCATCCGCGTGATCGCACCGGAAGTCGGCGGCGGCTTCGGACAGAAGATCCCCAATTACGGCGAGGAGTGTCTCTTGCCGTGGATCTCGCGGAAGCTGCGCAAGCCGGTGAAGTGGGCGGAGACGCGCACCGAGAATCTCGCCGCGTCCGCTCACGGGCGCGGCCACGTGACGCAGGTCGAGGCCGCCTATGCGCGCGACGGCAAAGTCCTCGCAGTGCGCGGCAAGACGATCGCGGAGCTCGGCGCGTTCGCGTCGATGCTCGGCCCGGCGATTCCCACGTTCACGCACCTGCTCGCCGCGGGGCCGTACACGATCAAGGCCGTCTCGTGGGAGATTCAGGTCGTCTACACGAACACGATGGCGACCGACGCTTATCGCGGCGCCGGCAGGCCCGAGGCCGCCTACAACATCGAGCGCGTGATGGACGCGGTGGCCGCGAAGCTCGGCCTCGATCGCGTCGAGATCCGCAAGCGCAACCTGATCCCGAGCGGCTCGTTCCCGTACACGTCGCCGACCGGCGCGGTCTACGACTCGGGGAATTATCAGGCGTGCCTGGAGAAGGCGCTCGCGAATTTCGATTACGCCGGCGCGATCGCGGTGCGCGACCGCGCGCGCGCGGAAGGGAAGCTCGCCGGCATCGGCGTCGCGACCTTCACCGAGATCTGCGGGCTCGGGCCGTCGACGGGCACCGCGCCGCCGGCGCGCGCCGGCACCTGGGAGAGCGCAGAGCTGCGCGTGGAGCCGACCGGCGCGGTGACCGTAATGACCGGCGCGTCGCCGCACGGGCAGGGGCAGGAGACTGCGTTCGCGCAAATGGTCGGCGATGCGTTCGGCATCGACATCGACAGCGTGAACGTCGTGCACGGCGACACCGACGTCGTGACGCACGGCGTCGGCACGTTCGGCAGCCGCGGCCTCGTCGTCGGCGGCACCGCGGTGCACATGGCCGCGCAGAAGATCCTCGCGAAGGCGAAGCGCATCGCGGCGCACCTGCTCGACACGACCGAGGAACGCGTCAGCGTCGAGAGCGGCGTGTTCAGCGTCGTCGGCGGCGCACGCAAGCTGAGCTTCGCGGACGTCGCGAGCGCGGCGCACACCTGGGGCGTCGCGATTCCCGGCGAGGAGCCCGGGCTCGACGCGGTCGCGCGCTTCGAGCCGAGCGGCACGACGTTCCCGTTCGGCGCGCACTTCTGCACCGTGTCGATCGACCGCGAGACCGGCCAGCTCACGCTCGAGCGCTTCGTCTCGGTCGACGACGTCGGCAACATCATCAATCCGCTGCTCGCCGACGGGCAGCGCTTGGGGGGAATCATCCAAGGCCTCGGTCAGGCGCTCTGCGAAGAGGTGCGGTACGACGAGAGCGGCCAGCTGATGACCGGCTCGTTCATGGACTACGCGATGCCGCGCGCGGCGATGTTCCCGCGCATCGAGCTCGATTCGACCTGCACGCCGAGCCCGCTGAACCCGCTCGGCGCGAAGGGCATCGGCGAGCTCGGCACGATCGGCTCGACACCGTGCGTCGTCTCGGCCGTGCTCGACGCGCTGGCGCCACTCGGCATCACGCACGTCGACATGCCGCTCAAGCAAGAGAAGCTGTGGCGCTTGATCCAGCAAGCCGGGGGTCCGCGATGATTCCGGCGGAATTCGAATACGCGGCGCCGCGCTCGCTGGACGAAGCGCTGAAGCTGCTCGGATCGACCGAGGGCGCGAAGGTCCTCGGTGGTGGAATGAGCCTAATTCCTGCGCTGAAGCTGCGGCTCTCCGCGGCGCCGCTGCTCGTCGACCTCGCGCGCATCGAGGGCCTCGATCAAATCGCGGTGAGCGGCGGCCGCATCCGCATCGGCGGCCGCGCGACGCACGCGGCCGTGATGTCGCACCCGGCGCTCGCGAAGGCGCACATCTTCGCCGAGACCGGCGAGGTGCTCGCCGATCCGGCGGTACGCAATCGCGGCACGCTCGGCGGCTCACTCGTGCACGCCGATCCCGCTGCGGACTGGCCCGCAGTCTTCATCGCGCTCGGCGGCGAGGCGACGCTCGTCTCGTCGAAGGGCACCCGCATGGTCGGGGCCGACGACTTCTTCCAGGGCCTGATGACGAGCGCAGTACAGGAAGGCGAGATCCTCACCGAGCTGAGCTTCCCGCTGCCGGGCGGGAAGACAGGCACCGCGTACTCGAAGCTGCGCCAGCCGGCTTCGGGCTTCGCGATCGTCGGCGTCGCCGCGTGCGTGCGCGCCGAGCGCACCGGCGTGATCGACGACGCGCGCATCGGCGTCACCGGCGTGAACAGCGTCCCGTTCCGCGCGCGTTCGCTCGAGGATCGCCTGCGCGGCAAGGCCGTCAGCGGCCCCGCGCTGCGCGCGTTCTGCGCCGAGATCGCGGAGGCGGAGCCGCTCGAGGATCTGCACGCGTCGGCGGAGTACCGGCGCCACCTGTTAGGGGTGTATGCGGCGCGAACGCTGGAGCGTGCGATTCAGCGGGCGCAGCAGAGCTGAAGACGCGAGCGCGCTCAGTCGCTCGCGATCGACCTGCGCATGCGCACGAGCTCGAGCACGACGCCGTTCGGCATGCGGTCGCGGACGCGCTCGACCTCGCTGAATCCGCAGCTCGCGTAGAGCGGGACGCCCGGAAGCGTCGCCATCAGCTCGAGCGCTCGGTAGCGCTCGCGCGCCGCGGCCGCGCTGCAGACGTCGAGCAGCCGGCGTCCGATGCCGCGGCGCGCGAAGCGCGGGTGCACGAAGAAGGCGCGGATGCGTGCCGGGTCCGTCGCGGGATCGAGCAGCGGCGCGTCGCCCATCGGGCGCTGATCGCCACCGTAGAGCGCGCCGCGCCGGCTCCAGCCACCGCAAGCGGCGCGCTCTCCGTCGATCTCCCACACGAAGTAGGTGCCGTCGCGAACGAGCTGGCTGTCGACGCCGAACACGAAGCGAACGGCTGCGTCGATCTGCGCGGCGTCGTAGAAGCCGCGGCTCAGCTCCGTCGCAGATGCGCGGATCAGCTCGTTCAGCGCCGCGATCTCGCCCTGTCGCGCCGGTCGCACGTTCTCTGCACTCGCGCTCGGCACGCGCCCTCCGCCGCGGGGACCCGAGGAGCATGCCGGATTCTCGTCAGCGAATCGCGCCGAGTCTCGCCTCCGCCGCGCGGATCGCCGCGTCCTGATGCGGCTGCAGCGCCTGGCCGCCGATCCCCATGAAGAACTCGAGGAACGGGTCGACGACGCCGGTGTCGATCCCCGAGAGCTCCTCCATCACCGCGAGGCCGCAGAACGGGACGTGCGCGGTGGAGTAGCCGCCCTCGTGCGAGAGGATCAAGCGGCCATCGCACAGGTCTTCGGCGAGCTCGAGCAGGATCTGCGTGAGTGCGCGGTAGGTGGCGCTGGTCGCGAGCATGCGCCCTAATGGATCCATCGCGCCGCCGTCGAAGCCGGCGGCGACGAAGATCGCGTCGGGGCGGAAGCAGCGCAGAGCCGGCGCGACGACGCGCTCGAACGCGGCGACGTACGCGCCGTGGCCCGAGCCCGGCGGCAGCGGGCAGTTCACGTTGAAGCCCTTGCCCGCGCCTTCGCCGTCGTGCTCGAGGAAGCCGCGGCCGGCCGGGAAGTAGTTGTCCTGATGGATCGAGATCGTCAGGACGGTGGGATCCGCGTAGAAGGCGGTCTCGGTGCCGTTGCCGTGATGGACGTCCCAGTCGACGACGGCGACGCGCGCGAGCCCGTGCGCCTCGCGCGCGTGCCTCACCGCGATCGCGACGTTCGAGAAGATGCAGAAGCCCATGCCAAGGTCCGGCTCGGCGTGGTGACCGGGCGGCCGCACCAGCGCGTAGATGTTACGGACGCGGCGATCGAGCACGGCGTCGGCGGCTGCGATCGTTCCGCCCGCCGAGAGCAGCGCGATCTCGTAGCTGCCGGGGCCGAACGGCGTGAGCGTTCCGGCGTCGCCGCCGTTCTCGGCGGAGAGCTTCTTCACGCGCTCGAGGTAGTCGCGCCGGTGGACGCGCAGCACCTCGTCCTCGGTCGCCGCGCGCGGCCCCACGCGCTCGAGCTGCGCGAGCAGCCCGGAGACTTCGAGCAGGCTCTTGAACCTGCGCTTCGTCTCCGGGCTCTCGACGTGGCGGTCGGGCTCGACCATCCCGCCGGCGGGAATGAAGCCCGCCGCCGAGCGCGTGTCGTGCCACAGGTAACGCTCGTGAAAGAGAAACCCGGTGCGCGCCATCTCGCGCCTCTGCCCGCTCAGAACTTGTAGGTGAAGTCGATTCCGTACGTCCGCGGTGCGCCGCGCTGGAAGTAGTCGAGCAGGAACGGATTGATGTTGAGCCCGTACACGTTGTAGTACTCGTCGGTCAAGTTCTTCACCCAGCCCGAGATCGTGTAGTGCTCGCTGTCCCACGCGACGCGCGTGTTCAGCAGCCAGTACGGATCGCTGCCGTCGTCCAGCTGCGGCGAGGCGGGAATGCGGCCCTGATAAGGGTCGTACTCCCAGTTGCCCATGTAATTCGCGTCGAAGCGTGCGATCAGCGAGCCCGCGTCGCGCGTCAGCAACGTGAGGTCGTTGCCGATCGTGAACGTGTAGTCGGGAGCGTTCTGGAACTGGTTGCCCCCGATGTCGACGTTCGTCACGGGGTTCAAGATCTGGTTGTCGTCGTAACGGGTGTCGAGGTATCCGAACGACGAGTCGATGCGCCACCAGTCCGTGAGCTGCGCGAGCATCTCGGCCTCGACTCCGTAGAGCCGGCCGTCGACGTTGCGCAGATACGACGTCACCTGAATGACTTCCTGGATCTGCTGGTTCTTGTAGTCGTAGTAGAAGAATGCGCCGTTCAGCTGTACGCGATCGTCGAGGAAGCGCGACTTCGCGCCGACCTCGTACGCGTCGACCTGCTCCGGGTCCGCGAGGTAGACCTGGCTGGTGCCCTGATAAGCGAGCGCGTTGTAGGCGCCCGCCCGGTAGCCGCGGCTGTAGCTGACGTAGGCTGAAACCGAGTCAGTGAACGCGTAGCGGCCGATCAAGCGGCCGGTCACGCGCCGCGTCTTCTCGCTCTGCTCGACCGCCGGTAGCGAGGGGTCGTACGGGAAGCTGTACGGCACCGTGCTCGCCATGATCGTCGAGCGATCCGAGCTCATCACGAGCGTGCGGCCATCGCTGTACTCGAGCGTGTCCCACGTGTACCGGAGCCCCGCGGTGATCGTGAATGCTTCCGTGATGTCGTACTCGGCTTCGCCATACAGCGCGAACGACGGCCGCGAGAGCTTGTAGAACTGATCGAGCTGCACCGGCGACAACGGAGTCGAGTTGACGCCCGGCATGCAGTTGACCGGGTCGATGAAGGTGCGGCCGTCCCACCAGCCCGTCGCCGCGAACGGGCGATCGCTGGCGGCAATGCCGAAAGCCGGCGCGAGCATCGCGAACAGGTTGCCATCCACGTTCACCGCGCCGCAGGCCGCGGTGCCGTCCGGAATCGTTGCGACGCCCACTGCGAGCGGCGCGTTGAAGAGCCCGACGGGCACGCCGAAGTCCTCGACCAAAAAGTTGAAGAAGTCCGGCTGATTGTGGGTGTCGGTGCGATCGCGGCCCGCGTAGAAGCCGCCGACGACGCGCAGCCGATCGCCGGCGTAGTTCACGCGCAGGTCCTGGTTCCAGCTCTTGCTGCGCGTGTCGTATCGGATCGCGCACATGTTGTAGGGCGAGCCGTCGCAGTCGAACGGCGAGAGGTCGTAGTGCGCGACGTCGAAGCCGGTGATCGAGGTGATGTCGATCGCCTCGTTCAGTGAGTACTTCAGCGTGAGCACGCCACCTGAAGTCGACGTGTAGTACTCGCCCTGCGTGTCGGCCTCGACTTCGTTCTTGCGCAGCGCGCGGCCTGGCGTCGCTCCCTTCGGTCGCGCGGGGTCGAAGCGGTTGTACCCCAGCAGCATCGTGCCATCCGGGTTCTGCCCGATGCCGACCGGCGCGTCGCCGCGCGGGTCGTCCTGCGACGTGTAGAGCTTGAAGGTCGCCTCGAAGTCTTCGGTCGGCGCCCACAGCAACGTCACGCGCGCTCCGAACGAGTCCGTCGTGCCGTAGTCGCGGCCGTCGAAGGGATCCTTCGTGTAGCCGTCGCCCTGAGTGACTTGGCCCGCGAAGC
>DASTOI010000194.1:0-5618 GCA_035762585.1 Myxococcota bacterium | reverse complement strand
GAGTGGTCCGACATCCGCACCTACGGCGCGCCGGCGGTGATCGGCGACGTGATGCTGTTCGGGAAGACGCCCGAGGAAGCGGGGCGCAGCCCGATGCTGAAGTTGTTGTCGGGCGGCTTCCTGCAGTCGATCGACATGCTGGTCGCCGCGCTCGGCTTCGCTGCGGATGCCGAGCGGCGCGCGCTCCACGAGATGGCGGTCGCGACCGCGCCGATCGACTCGCCGATCGGGCCGATCGCGCCGGGGCGCGTCGCGGCGCAGCGCTTCACCTGGCAGGCGACCGTGCGCGGCGAGCCGGTGATTACGGTGCGCGTGAACTGGCTGATGGGCGAGGCGAACCTGGAGCCCGCGTGGGCGTTCGGGCCCGAAGGCGAACGCTTCGAGGTCGAGATCAGCGGCGATCCGAGCGTGAAGACGACCTTCCACGGGCTGCATCCCGAGTCGATCGCGAGCGGGCTCGCGCGCAATCCGGGCATCGTCGCGACGGCGATGCAGTGCGTGAACGCGATCCCGGCGGTGTGCCGCGCGGAGCCGGGCATCCGCACCTACCTCGATCTGCCGAGCTATCACGGCAAGGCGGACGCTCGGCTGGGAGCGGCGCGGTGATCCTCGAGCGCTTCAAGCTGACCGACCGCGTCGCAATTGTTACTGGCGCGGGCAAGGGGATCGGCCGCGGGATCGCGCTCGCATTCGCGGAGGCCGGCGCGCACGTCGTCTGCGCCGCGCGCACGCAGGCAGACGTGGACGCGACCGCGGCCGAGGTGCGCGCGCGCGGGCGGCGCGGGCTCGCGGTGAGCTGCGACGTGACGAAGACCGAATCGCTGGAAGCGCTCGTCGCCGCGACGCTCACTGAGCTCTCCCGAATCGACGTGCTCGTGAACAACGCCGGCGGCACCGGCCCACGCCCCGCGCTCGATACGAGCGAGCGCTTCTTCGAGGCGGCGCTGCGCTTCAACGTGACGAGCGCGTTCCTGCTCTCGCGGCTGTGCATCCCGAAGATGATCGAGACGGCCGGCGGCGGCGCGATCGTGAACATCTCGTCGCGCTCGAGCGACATGGTGCAGACCGGCTTCGTCGCTTACGGCACTGCGAAAGCCGCGCTCAACATGATGACGCGCAACCTCGCGGCCGAGGTCGCGCCGAAGGTGCGCGTCAACGCGATCTCGGTCGGCGGCGTCGACACGCAGGCGCTCGCGATGGTGCTCGCGAACGATGCGCTGAAGGAGCAGTTCGACGCCAACACGCCGATGGCGCGGCCCGGGACGCCGGAAGACATCGCGGCGGCCGCGCTGTTCCTCGCCTCGCCCGCGTCGAGCTGGGTGACCGGGAAGATCTTCCAGATCGACGGCGGCACCGAAGCGCCCGCGATCCGCGTGCCAACGCCAAGGCTCTGAAGCGGGGACGTTCTTTAAGTAGTTAACAAACTCACCCCTCGGGTGGAGTTTCTTACTTTCTTAAAGAACGTCCCCGAAACGCTTGCGGCCCCCGGAGCTGCCTTGCTCCGGGGGCCGCTTGCCTTGCCGACGGGCGCGCGCGCTAGCGCGCGACCGCGACTCCTCCGGACTCGGGCGCGATGTCACGCTCGTGCGCGTAGCGCCGCATCCGTACGCCGGCTCCGCTCGCGCGGATCTTCGAGAGAGCGCGCGCCTCGAGCTGGCGCGCGCGCTCGCGCGAGAGTCCGAGCTTCTCGCCGATCTCCTGGAGCGTGTGCTCGTTGCCGCCGTCGAGCCCGAAGCGCCAGACGAGGATCCGGCGCTCGCGCTCGTCGAGCACGTCGAGGCTCTCGCGCGCGAGGGTCAGCAGCTGGCCCTCGTCGAGCGCCTCGCCCGCGTTCACGGCGTCCGGGTCGTCGACCATCTCCTGGAGGCTGCGGCGGCGGCGCGAAGACGCGTCGCCCACCTCGGCGTCGAGCGACAGCGGCTCCATCCCGAGCGACTGCAGCTCTTCGACCTTCTCGAGCGGCATCTCCATCGCCTCGGCCACTTCCTCCGGCGTCGCCTCGCGGCCGAGCTCCTGATAGAGCTTGGTGCGCGTCTCGGAGAGCCAGCGCAGTGCGTCGTGGTGATGGCTCGGGATGCGGATCGTGCGCGCGTGGTTCTGGATCGAGCGGATCAGCGCCTGCCGGATCCACCACACCGCGTAGGTCGAGAACTTGAAGCCGCGCCGCCAGTCGAACTTCTCGACCGCGCGAATCAGGCCCGTGTTCCCTTCCTGGATCAGATCCTGGAACGCGAGGCCCATGCCGCGGAACTCCTTCGCGACCGCGATCACGAGCTTCAGGTTGTGGAACACGAAGCGATTCTTCAGCGTGCTCATCGCCTCGTAGCCTGCCGTCACGCGGTCCATCCGCTCGTGGAACTCGCGCACCGAGAGCCCGACGGTCGCTTCGATCTCGGCGATCTGCTTGTTCAGCTCGCCGAGCGAAGCGCGCGGCCGCGCGCTCGGCGGCGCGCTGCGATGCGCGCGCAGGCGCTTGCGCGCGTGCTCCGCGCGGCGCAGCCGCGTCTCGAGCTCGACGAGATCGGCGTGCAGCTGGCGCAGATACGAGAACGCGAGATCGGCCTCGCGCAGCGCCGCGGTCGCCTTCGCATCGAGCCGCGCGCGCTCCTTCGCCGCCGCGCCGCCCTTCAGCGTCGCGCGCTTCTTCTCGATCTTCTCGAGCTGGCTCATCGCCTCGTCGAGCTTCACGCCGACCTTCGGGTCGCCGGTGCCGAAGCCCTCGGACATGCGCCGCGTGGTGCGCCCGCTGTCCTTGCGCGCGCGCCACTCCTTGATCGCCTGGCGCGCCGTCCAAGGCAGCCAGTAGAGCGTCTCGTGGAATGCGCGCGTCGCCTCTTCGAGCTCGCGCGAGACCCGCAGCTGCTCCGCGTGGGGCAGCGTCGGGATGTCCGCCACGTCGCCGAAATAGGCGGCCAGCGACTCGCGCGGCCCGCCGCCGCGAGAAGTGGTGGACGGAATGGGAGCGGGCGCCGGAGCCGGCGCCGCTTCCACGGTCTCGTTCTTGTGTTCGCGATCCAGCATGTGCTTCCCCGTGGCCGGTCGGGCGAATCCGGCTGGGCTCGGAGCTTCGAACGGTCCTTATACGTTTCGGCGAGACTCGCCAGCCCAAGGTGAAAAGAGCACCAACCCCCGTCAGGCGCCCTTCTCACCGGGATGCGCTTTCGGCGCATCTGCTCGCGAATCCGGCCGAACGTGCTTCTGACGTCGAACCCGCGGGATTTGTTTCGGTCGCGAGCGAATGACCCCTTGGGGCAGGGCGCGCTCTCGACCCCCTCCATTCTTTCCTATAGGTGGCCGCCGATCGCAGGAATGGCGCGGCGCGCCCGGAATCTCGCCCGCCAGCCTCGGTCGTAGTCGACGAGAAGGCCTCTGCAGCCTCCAGCGTCGTCACGTCCCCCTACCCATAGGACGCGCGTCACCTCTCGTCGCCGACTCAGGAAGAGAGGGGCATCGCACCTCGGGAAGGAGCGCGCTCCGCCGCGTCGCGGGTCGCGGCGGGCAGCTCGGGGACGGTCGCCAGCACCGGCTGCTGCTCCCCCTCCGCGCCCGGACGCACCGCGAGCGGGAGCTGCTGGATCGCCCCGCGCGGCGGCGCCGGCACCGGCGGCGCGTGCCGCAGGTACGGGACGACCGCGAAGCGCGCCGCCGCGGATAGCGCCATCACGAGCGCGTAGTCGCCCGCGCTGGTCGCAAAGCCGCCGAACGCGAGCGCCCCGGCGACGTTGCCGAGCGCCATCGCCGCCGAGTTCGCGGCGTTGTAGAGCGAGAGGACGCTCGTGCGCGAGCGCGCGTCGATGCGCTCGAAGAACGTCAGCAGCGTCGCGTACTCGTACGCGCCCCAGGCCACCCCCGACACGATCTGCAGCGCGAGCACCCAGCGGATGTCGTGCGAGACGAGCCACAGCGCTGGCAGCGGCGTCACCCCGAACGCGCCCCACGCGAGGATGCGCGGGACGCCGACGCGCGGCGCGATTCGCCCCAATATCGGCGCGATCCCGATCCGAGCCGCGAACACGGTGGCCGTGACGAGCGTGAACGACGTGTAGTCGAGGCCGACCGGGCCGAGCATGTACGGCACGAAGAACGGCGCCGCGATGTAGGTCGCGAACGTCAGGCCGAGCATCGCGAGCAAGAGCCGCGCCTCGGGCCTTCCGCGCAACAGCCGCAACGATTCGAGCGGCGTGAGCGCGTCGTGCTCTCGCGCGAGGCCGGCGCGCTCGCTCTGCCGCGCGAGGAAGTTCGCAGACGCGAAGCGCGCGGCGCACGCGCAGGCGAACAGCGCGGCGAACAGCGGCAGCGCGCGCGGCGTCCCCTGCGCGCCGAACAGCACGAGGCTCGCCGCGAGCAGCGCGCCGAGCAGCGCCGCGTTCGCGAGCCGCGAGCGCGTCGCGAAGTAGCGCGCGCGCCGCTCGGCGGGCACGAGCGTCTCGACCCACGCGTTCCACGCGGGCCCGGTGCTCAAGCTGAATCCCCAATAAGCCGCCATCACCGCGAAGATCGCGACCAGGCCGAGCGGCGCGCCGAGCGCCGCCGCGACCAGCGGCAGGAAGCACGCCGCTTGCGCGCGCGCGCAGCCGACGACCCAGCGCCGGTACGAGCCCCCGCGCCGCGCGCCGAACGGCGCGGCCAGCTGGGCGAACGCGCCGAGCATCAGCGGCACCGTCGTGATCAGCGCGCTCGCCTGGGCGCCGTACCCGAGCGCGAGCACGAATGCAGGCACGTAGGTCTCGCCGAGGCCGACCATCACGCTGTAGAAGACGCCGTCGGCGATGATCGAGCGGAGATCGCGATGGAGCTGCTCGGGCTGCGGCGCGGTCGAGAGAGCGAGCGAGGACAACGACGACTCGGCGGGGGAAGGTCGCGGCGGCGGACGATAACGCCGCGCTGCGCGCGACGATTGGGGTCAGGCATGAATCGTCGCTTTTCGACGTTCCGTGCCTGACCGCAATCGGTCCTCGGCGCGCGGCGGCTCCGCATAGAATGCGCCGCGATGGAGCTCGACATCCCCGCCTACGCGCGCTTCGCGATCGCGCTCGTCGCGATCGTCGATCCGCTCGCGGCGGTGCCGCTGTTCCTCCAGCTGACCGACGGCTTCAGCGCGCCCGAGCGCAAGCGCACCGCGCGCGTCACCGCGCTCGCGGTGTTCGGCGTGCTGGCGGGCGCCGCGCTGCTCGGCGAGACGATCCTGCGCGCGTTCGGCACGAGCCTGCCGGCGTTTCGCGTCGGCGGCGGAATCGTGCTCCTGCTGATGGCGCTCTCGATGCTGACCGCCGAGCCGGATCGCACGCGCCACTCGCCCGAGGAGGACATCGCGTCGCGCGAGAAGGCGAGCGTCGCGGTCGTGCCGCTGGGCGTCCCGCTGCTCGCCGGCCCCGGCGCGATCAGCGCGGTGATCCTGCAGATGAACAGCGGCGCCGGCGTCGTGCACGGCGCGCTCGTGCTCGGCACGATCGCACTGCTCGCCGCGCTGTGCTGGCTCGCGCTACGCCATGCCGAGCGCATCGGGCGCTGGATCGGGCCGATCGGGATGAACGTCGTGATCCGGCTGTTCGGCCTCTTGCTCGCGGCGATCGGCGTCGAGTTCATCGCGGCGGGCGTGAAGGAAATGTTCCCCGCGG
>DASTOI010000193.1:0-2134 GCA_035762585.1 Myxococcota bacterium | reverse complement strand
ATCTTCCGGAAGAAGGGGAAGCACAGCCTCGCGCAGAAGAAGCTCGAGCAGGCGATCGGCGGCGAGGGACTCTCGCTCGCAAACGCCGAGCTCTACTACCAGCTCGCCGCGCTCCACGAAGCGACCGGCCACTTCCCCGCGGCGATCGAGATCTACGAGAAGATCCTCGCGATCGACTTCCACTTCCGCGACGTGGATGCGCGGCTCGAATCCGCGCGCACGCTGGCGGCGGCTCAGGCCGGAACCTCGGGCGTGCCGGGCCTCACCGACGCCAAGCCCGGCGAGCCGCGCGCCGCGCGCTACCGCATCGATCGCGAGCTCGGCCGCGGCGGGATGGGCATCGTCTACAAGGCGACCGATCTGGTCCTCGACCGCACCGTCGCGCTGAAGGTTCTCCCCGATCAGCTGCGCGACAACCCGCAGGCGCTTCGGAACTTTCTCCGCGAAGCGAAGGCCGCCGCGAAGCTGAATCACCCGAACATCGTGACGGTGTACGACGCGGGCGAGCAGGACGGCCGCACCTACATCGCGATGGAGTACGTCGACGGCACGACGCTGAAGGCGATCGTGAAGCAGCGCGGTCCGCTCGCGACGCGCGCCATCGTGCACGTGCTCTCACAGGTGTGCGAGGGGCTCCACTACGCCCACGGCCACAAGATCGTCCACCGCGACATCAAGACCGCGAACTTGATGTGGACCCGCGAGAAGAAGGCCAAGATCATGGACTTCGGCCTCGCGAAAGTGATCGAGGAAGTCCTCAACCACACGACGCTGGTTTCCGGCACGCCCTACTACATGAGCCCGGAGCAGACCGAGGGCACGGCGGTCGACCACCGCTCCGATCTCTACAGCCTCGGCGTGACGGCGTTCGAGCTCGCGACCGGCACCCTTCCGTTCCGCGAGGGAAACGTCCCGTACCACCACGTCCACACGCCGCCGCCGGATCCGCGCTCGCTGCGCCCAGATGTCCCCGAGCCGCTCGCGACGCTGATCCTGCGCTGCCTCGCAAAGCAGCCGGCAGCGAGGCCTCAGGACTCCCAGGAGGTGCTTGCGGCCTTGCGGCTGATCTCCCCGGCCTGAGTCGCGCCGGGCCCGATCGTTCGTAACTCGCTCGTCACGGCTCGTGACGTTTGGGTTACGACCTCGCGAGATCGGCGCCACAGGAGATGGCAGAACTGTGAGATGAGTCACGCTAAATGCGCGAGATCCCTCGCGAACTCGAGAACTGTTCGAGTGACCCAAACAGGGGATGCGTGGCACATGGGTTGCTTTTGCGCGAGGCGCACAAGGCGGGACCGCCAGACAGCGTGGGTTCAGACTTTCCAGCTTCGTGGAGTGGGGGAGCGAGCGCAGTGAGTCAAAAGACGATCTCCGAGAAGGCGATCTGCACGGGAGTGGGCCTGCACTCGGGGGTCGCGACGACCGTCGCGCTCTATCCCGCGCGCCCCGGAGCGGGGATTTCTTTCGTCCGAACCGATCTCCCGAACGCGCCGGAGATCCCGGCGCGCCGCGCCGCGCTGAGCTCCACAAGGCTCGCCACGACGCTCGCGCGCGGCGAGGCCACGATCGGCACCGTCGAGCATTTGCTCGCGGCGATCGTCGCGCTCGGCATCGACAACCTGCGCATCGAGGTCGACGGCCCTGAAATCCCGGTGATGGACGGCAGCGCCGCGCCGTTCGTCTCGCTGCTTCGCGAGGCCGGCGTGTTCGATCAGGGCGTCGCACGCCGCGTGATGCGGATCCGCCGGCCGATCTCACTGCGCGACGGCGACCGCGCGATCCGCGTAACGCCGGCCCAGCGGCTCACCGTCTCTTACTTCGTCGAATACCCGCACCCGGCGATCGGAAAGCAGCGCATCGACGCGCTTCCAATCGACGCCGGCCACTTCACTCGCGAGCTCGCGCGCGCGCGCACGTTCGGCTTCCTGCACGAAGTCGAGGCGCTCTGGCGCGGCGGCCTCGCGCGCGGCGGAAACCTCGAGAACACGGTCGTGCTCGACGAGCGCTGCGTGCTGAATGCCAGCGGGCTCCGCTTCGCCGACGAATTCGTGCGTCACAAGGCGCTCGACCTCGTGGGCGACCTCGCGCTGCTCGGGCTTCCGCTGCTCGCGCACGTCGACGTCGAGCGCGGCGG
>DASTOI010000192.1:0-2684 GCA_035762585.1 Myxococcota bacterium | reverse complement strand
GGAGGCCGCCACCGCCTTCGCGCACCTCGACGCGCTCGAGGCGGAGCTGCGCGAGGTCGAGGCGGAGATGGCGCAGGACCCGGCGCACGTGCCCCCCGCCCTCGCCGAGCGCTACGACCGGCTCCACGCGCACCTGGTGCGCGAGGACGGCTTCTCGCGCGAGGCGCGCGCGGAGGCGGTGCTGGCCGGGCTCGGCTTCGACGCCGAGGCGCGCGGCAGGAGGCTCGCGACGTTCAGCGGCGGCTGGATCATGCGCGTCGAGCTGGCCAAGCTGCTGCTCGCCGAGCCCGACGTGTTGTTACTGGACGAGCCGACCAACCACCTCGACCTGCCCTCGCTCGAGTGGTTCGACGAGACGCTCGCGGCATTCCCCGGCGGCGTGATCCTGATCTCGCACGACCGCTCGTTCCAGCGCCGCCACACGAAGCGAATCGCCGAGCTGCGCGACGGCAAGTACGCGCTCTACCCGTGCGGCTACGACGCGTATCTCGAACGCAAAGAGCAGCGCAAGCTCGAGCTCGCGGCGGCCGCGCGCACGCAGCAGAAGCAGATCGAGCAGACCGAGCGCTTCATCGAGCGTTTCCGATACAAGGCGACGAAGGCGAAGCAGGTGCAGAGCCGCATCAAGGCGCTCGACAAGCTCGAGCGCGTCGAAGTTCCCGAGGAGCGAAAGCGCCGCATGCGCCTGCGCATCCCGGAGCCCTCGCGCTCCGGGGCGATTCCGCTCGCGCTGAAGGGCGTGCACAAGCGCTACGGCGCGCAGGTCGTCTATCAGGGAGTGGACCTCACGCTGAAGCGCGGCGAGAAGCTCGCGCTGGTCGGCCCGAACGGCGCCGGGAAGTCGACGCTGCTGCGCATGCTCGCCGGCGTGCTCCCGTTCGAGCGCGGCGAGCGCGAGCTCGGCCACAACGCGCAGGTCGCGTTCTACGCGCAGCATCAGCTCGAATCGCTGACGCCGGGCCGCAGCGTGCTCGAGGAGCTCGAATCGGTCGCGGCGTTCGACGACATCCCGCGGCTGCGCGGGCACCTCGGCGCGTTCCTGTTCTCGGGCGACGACGTGCAGAAGAAAATCGGCGTGCTGTCCGGCGGCGAGAAGGCGCGCGTCGCGCTCGCGAAGATGCTGCTGCGCCCGTCGAACGTGCTCGTGCTCGACGAGCCGACGAATCACCTGGACGTCGAGGCGTGCGAAGTGCTCGAGAGCGCGCTCGCCGATTACGGCGGCACGCTCGTCTTCATCTCGCACGACCGCGACTTCCTGAACGCGCTCGCGACGCGCGTCGTCGAAGTGCGCGGCGGCCAGCTGCGCGAGTTCCTCGGCAATTACGACGCGTACCTGGCGAAGCTCCGCGACGAAGCGGAGCGCGAAGCGCTTGCGAGCTCGGCAGCGCGCGGCCCGAGCGGGGGCGCAGCGGATAACGCGGCGAGCGACGCGCGGCGCTCGCGCGAGGAGCGCAAGGCGCGCGAGCGCCTGGAGCGGAAGCTCGCACGGCTCGAAGAGCAGATCGGCGAGAAGGAGGCGCAGGTCGAGCAGCTCGCCGCTCGCCTCGGCGACGCCGACGTCTACTGCGATTACGAGCGCCTGCGCGAGATCGAAGCCGAGCGCGACACCGCCAAGGACGAGGTCGCCGCGCTCTACGCGCAGTGGGACGCGCTCGCCGCGGAGCTCGAGACCGACTCCGCGCGAGCCGGCGGCAGCTCACGATGATCTTCACGAAACGGCTGCGCGACGGCGTCCGGCGCGGCGAGATCACGTGCAGCGTTCGCATCTGGCAGCGCCCGCACGTGAAGGTCGGCAATCGCTACCGGATGGAGGAAGGCGAGATCGAGATCGATTCGATCCTCCCGATCGAGCTCGCCGACGTGACGCCCGAGCTCGCGCGCGAATCCGGCTTCAAGGGCGTCGTCGACCTGCTGAAGGTCGCGAAGCACGGCCCGGGCGAGAACATCTTCCTGATCCGCTTCCACTACCTGGCGCCGCGGCGTGCGAAGGCCGTGCGGCGCGCGCGCTAGCAAGCGAAGCGTGCAGCGCGGCGGAGTCCTCGGAACCGAGCGTTCTCCTAGACCTGTGCGCCCGCGGCAAAGCGCTTGCGCGCCGCAATGCGCTCGCGCGCGGCGGCGAGCTGCGCGGAGAACGCGGCGTCTCGGCCCGTGCGCTCTCGCACCGCGCGCGCCGCTTCGACGCACTCGTCGGCCTGCGCGAGCAGGTTGTTGCCGATGCAGACGAGGTCGATCCCGGCCGCGAGCGCCTGAACGACGGCGTCGACGGTGCCCGCGGCGCCCTGCAGCCCCTGCATCTGGAGATCGTCCGTGATCAGCAGCGCCTCCGGCTGCTCAGCACGGAAGCGCGCGACCGCGGCGGGAGAGATCGACGCCGGGCGCGCGGCGTCCCACTCGCGCACGAATCCGTGAGAGAACAGCGCTGCGCAACCGGGCAGCTCGCCCGCGAGCTCGGTGAAGAGGCGCTCCTGCTCGGGCGCGATCAGCCCTGACAAGTCCGTCAGCGCGAGATGGCTGTCGGTGCGCGCGCCGCCGAGGCCGGGAAAGTGCTTCACGCACAGGCCGAGCCCGGCTGCGCGCGCGGCGTCGCCGAAGATCCGCGCGCAGCGGCGAACCTCCGCAGCGTCGGCCGAGAATGCGCGCTCGATCTTCCCGATGTTCGGGTTGTCAGGGTTCGAATCGAGATC
>DASTOI010000191.1:0-3299 GCA_035762585.1 Myxococcota bacterium | reverse complement strand
GCGTCGCCGAGGACGCGGGCCTGAACGAGGCGCTCGCGGCGGCCGCCGGCGAGCTCGCGGGCGAAGGCGAGGCCGTGCTCGTCGTGCTGGGAGACGTCGCGGGCGCCACGCCGCGCGACGTCGCGGCGCTGTTCGACGCGCTCGCGCAGCTCGGCGGCCGCGGCGTCGTGCTCGCGCCGTCGCGCGACGGCGGAACCGCGGCGCTGCTGCGCGCTCCGCACGGCGTGACCGGCACGCGCTTCGGCGCCGGCAGCGCGGCCGCGCATCGCGCGCTCGCGGAAGCGGCGGGCGCGCCGTTCTGCTCGCTCGCGCTGCCCGCGCTCGCGATCGATCTCGATCGCCCAGAGGATCTCGCCGCGCTGCTCGGGAGCGCGAGCGCCGCGGCGCCGCGCACGCGGGCGCTGCTCGCGCGGCTCGGCTACCGAGCCGCCGCTCCGGGAGGCGCATGAGCGGCGCGATCACGTTGACCCCGCTGCACGGGCTGCCCGAGGTGACGCCGGGCGCCGATCTCGCGGCGCTCGTGCGCGAGGCGGCGACGCGCGGCGGAATCTCCCTGAGAGATGGCGTGCTGTGCGTGTGCCAGAAGATCGTCTCGAAGGCCGAGGGCGCGCTCGTCGACCTTCGAACGCTCGTGCCGCGACCGGAGGCGATCGCGATCGCCGAGGAAGACGGCAAGGACCCTCGCCACATCGAGCTGATCCTGTGCGAGAGCGTGCGCACCGTGCGGCGCGCGAAGTACGTGCTGATCACCGAGACGATCCACGGCTTCGTCTGCGCGAATGCCGGCGTCGATCTCTCGAACGCGCCCGACGACTTCACCGCGGTGATCCTGCCGCGCGATCCCGACGCGTCTGCGCGCCGGCTGCGGGAGGCGCTGCGCGCGGCCGGCTGCGGCCCGCTCGCCGTGGTCATTACGGACACGTTCGGCCGGCCGTGGCGCGAAGGCCTGGTCGACGTTGCGCTCGGCGTCTCCGGCATCGCGCCGCTCGATGACCAGCGCGGCAGCAAGGACCGCCGCGGCCGCGAGCTGCAGGTGACGATTCCGGCGACCGCGGACGCGCTCGCCGCCGCCGCGGGCCTGCTGATGAAGAAGGCCGACGGCGTGCCCGCGGTGTGGATCACCGGGGTGGAGATCGCGGGCGACGGGAACGCGCGGCAGCTGATCCGCGACGCGAAGCTGGATCTGTTCCGCTAGGAGACCGACCCAGGATGCCCGATCACCGCACGCCGATGGTCCAGCGCACGCGGAGGCCACGGCTCGACTCCGCTCGGCTCCGAAGACTTCGCCTCGCTGCGCGCTTCGCTTGCTAGGCGACGACGGCTCGACCAGCCAGGCAATGGCCTACCGTCGCCCGACGCTCAGGAGACCCGATGCACCCCGCCCCGCTGCGCTTCGGCGCGTTCATCGCGCCGTTCCATCCCGATGACGAGAGCCCGACCGAGCAGATCCACCGCGATCTCGCGCTCGTCCAGCACATGGACGCGCTCGGCTACCACGAGGCGTGGATCGGGGAGCACCACTCCGGCGCGTACGAGATCATCGGCTCGCCCGAGATCTTCATCGCGCACGCGGCCGCGATCACGCGCCAGATCCGGCTCGGCACCGGCGTCGTCTCGCTCGCGTACCACCACCCGTTCCTGGTCGCCGATCGCCTGCAGCAGCTCGATCACCAAACGCGCGGCCGCGTGATGCTCGGGATGGGACCCGGCCAGCTGCCGAGCGACGCGTTCATGCTCGGCGTCGACGTCGCGACGCAGCGGCGGCGCATGAACGAGGCGATCGAGGTGATCGCCGCGCTGCTGCGCGGCGAGACCGTCACGCGCAAGACCGACTGGTTCGAGCTGAACGAAGGCCGCCTGCAGCTGCCCCCGGTGCAGCACCCGCACCTCGAGCTCGCGGTCGCGAGCGCGATCTCGCCGAGCGGCGCGCGCGCGGCGGGCATGAACGGCACCGGCCTGCTCTCGGTCGCGGCCAGCACCGCCGAGGGCTTCGAACAGCTTCCGAAGCATTGGGACGTGTGCGAGGAGAAGGCGCGCGAGCACGGCAAGCTCGTCTCCCGTAACAACTGGCGCCTGGTCGCGCCGATGCACGTCGCCGAGACGCGCGCGCAGGCGGAGGCCGACATGGCGCACGGCACGCTGCGCCTGCTCCGCTACACGAGCAAGCTCGGCGGCATGGAGCCGGACTACGCGCGCTCGACGGAAGCCGCGCTCGACGCGTGGCGGAACAAGGGCATCGCGACCTTCGGCCGCCTCACGCTCGGCACGCCCGACGACGCGATCGCCGCGATCGAGACGCTGCGCGAGAAGAGCGGCGGCTTCGGCGCGTTCCTCTTGCTCGCGCACAACTGCGCGAACGCCGAGGCCACGCGCAAGAGCTACGAGCTGATCGCGCGCTACGTGATGCCTGCCGTCAACCGCGCCAACGCGGCGCGCAATGCGAGCATCGACTGGGCGCACGCGAACAGCGGCCGCTTCATCGGCGCGATGGTCGGCGCGATCGGCAGCGCGATCGCGCAGCACGAGCAGGAGCGCGCGGAGCGCGGCGGCCAGGGCGTCGCGTGGGGCAACGCCGGCGGCAGCTTCATCCCGGACGGGAAGAATTAGGAACGCGCGCCACCAGCTCGTCGATCGCGCCCCAGAGCTCGTCGATTCCGGCGCCGCTCTGCGCGCTCGTCAGCACGAGCGCCTCGCGCGGAATCCCGAGCTCGCGCGTGATCGCGCGCAGGCGCGCCTCGCGCTCGCTCGCGCGCAGCTTGTCGAGCTTCGTGACGACGAGTCGCACCGCGACGCCGCGTGCCGCGAGCCACGGCAGGAAGTCGCGCTCGTCGTCGCCGGGATCGCGGCGCGCATCCAGTAACAACAGCACGCCGCGCAGCGCCGCGCGCCCGGCGAGATACGTCTCGATCAGCCGCTGCCACTCCGCCCGCTCCCGCTTCGCAACGCGCGCCCATCCGTAGCCGGGCAGATCGACGAACAACAGCTCCGCCCGCCCGCGGCGCTCGATCCGAAAGAAATTCACGAGCCGCGTCTTCCCCGGCGTCCCGCTCGTGCGCGCCAGCGCCTTGCGCTGCGCGAGCTTGTTCAGGAGCGACGACTTCCCCACGTTCGACCGCCCGACGAACGCGATCTCGGGAACTCCGTCCCGAGGAAACCCCTCCCGCGCCGCCGCCGAAGTCACGAGCTCCGCTCGAACGATCTGCATCGGGCGCAGCATAAGCAGAGCCGCGAAGGATCTCGCCCGCTAGCGACGACCTCGCAGCAGGCAGTGAAGCGAGCGCGCCTCGATGGCGCGCTCG
>DASTOI010000190.1:0-4191 GCA_035762585.1 Myxococcota bacterium | reverse complement strand
GGAACGAGGGCATCAGCCACAAGCACAGCCCCGAGTTCACGATGCTCGAGTGTTATCAGGCGTACGCCGATTACACGGACATGATGGCGCTCGTGCAGGCGATGATCGTCGACGCCGCGCAGGCGGCGCTCGGCACGCTGTCGGTCCCGCACGCGGGCGGCACGCTCGAGCTCGGCGGCGCGTGGAAGCGCGTCACGATGGCGGACGCGATCCGCGAGGCGACCGGCATCGACATCCTCGCCGAGACGAATCTCGAGAGCCTGCGCCGCGCGGCCGCGCGCGCCGGCATCGCGCGCAGCGACGCGCCGACCTGGGCGCTGCTCGTCGACGAGATCTTCTCCGCGAAAGTCGAGCCCGCGCTGATCCAGCCGACGTTCGTCACGCACCACCCGACCGAGCTCTCTCCGCTCGCCAAGCGCGCGCCCGAGGACCCGCGGCTGGTCGAGCGCTTCGAGCTGTTCATGGCCGGGATGGAGCTCGCGAACGCGTTCAGCGAGCTGAACGACCCGGACGATCAGCGCGCGCGCTTCGAGGAGTCGCGCAAGGACGCCGCCGCCGGCGACACCGAGGCGCACCCGCTCGACGAGGATTTCCTGACCGCGCTCGAGCACGGCATGCCGCCGACCGGCGGGCTCGGCGTCGGCGTCGACCGCCTCGTGCGCGTTCTCGCAGACGCGCCGAATCTGCGCGAGGTGATCCTGTTCCCGCACCTACGGCCGGAGGGCGCATGACATGAGCGGACCGGACGTCGCGCAGGCCTCGCTGCTCGCGCAGGCGCTCGGCGCGGTCGCGCTCGCGTTCATCGTCGCGCTCTTGCTCGCGATCGCGGCGAACAGCCTCTTGTTCTTCGGCTCCGCGGTCGTCGTGCTCGAACGCTTCGCGCGCAGCCGGAAGCGCGCGCTGCACGTGCTCGCGATCTCGCTGGTGTGGGCCGCTCTGCTCGGGCTGCTCGGCACGGACGAGGAGACGGTCGAGAGCCTCGGCATTCGCTGGCCGGGCTTCATCGAGGCCTGGGCGGGCGCTGCGTTCCTCGCGCTCGCGCTCGTTGCGCTCGCGCAGGGCTTCGCCGCGATCGTGCTCCGGCTCGCGCCGCCGCGCGGGCTCGCGTACGCCGCGATCGTCTTGCTCGGTCTCGCGTTCTCCGCGTACGCGGGCAGCCTCGCGCAGGTCGGCTACGTCGCGCTGCCGGCGGCGCTCTCGGCGGCGATCGCGATCGCCTTGCGCGTGCGGCGCACGAGAGCGGGCGCGGAGCATGCCGGCGCCGACGAGCGGCTCGCAGGCCTGCTCGCGCTCGCGCTGCTGCCGGGCATCCCGTTCGCGCTCGCGCTCGAAGCGCCGCGCCCGGATCTCGGCGTCGCGGGCGCGCTCACGGGCGCCGCGTTCGCGGCGATCGTCGTGCTCGGCCTCGCGCCGCTCGCGGCCGCAGGCTTCCTCGGCGCGCGCGGCTCGGCCGAGTGGTTCATCGCGCGCCGCTACATGTTCGCGAAGCGCCGCCAGACGTTCATTTCAGTGATTACGGGGATCTGCGTCGCGGGCGTCGCAGCCGGCGTCTGGCTGATCATCACCGTGCTCTCGGTGATGAACGGGTTCGAGAACGTCTGGCGCGAGGAGATCATCGGCAACCGCGCGCACCTCACCGTGTTCGACATCCGCGGTCTCCCGATCGAGCGCTACGAGAGCGTGATCGGCGAGATCCGCGAGCACCCCGACGTGATCGGCGCGTCTCCGTATCTCGATGCGGAGGGAATGATCCGCGGGCCGAACGGCGAGATCGTCGGCGTGCGCGTGCGCGGCATCGACCCGCAGCGGATCGGCGAAGTCACCGACTTGAAGGAAGATCTGCTGTGGGGCTCCGAGGACGCGCTCGCGCACCTCGGCGTGGAGCCGGGCAGCGACGGCGAGGAGGCGCCGGGCATCTTGTTAGGGAGCCAGCTCGCGCTGAACGCGAACGTCAGCCCGGGCGACTCGATCGTCGTGATCTCGCCGTTCGGCGGCCCGCCGACGCCGCTCGGCCCCGGCCCGCGCTTGAAGCGCTTCCGCGTCGCGGGCCTGTTCGAGACCAGCTTCTTCCAATACGACGAGGTCTTCACCTACGTCGACCTCTCCGCTGCGCGCGATTTTCGCAAGGCCGGCGACGTCGTCGACGGCATCGAGGTGCGCACGAGCGACTTCTACCGCTCACGCCAAGTCGCGACCGACCTCCAGCAGCAGCTCGGCTTCCCGTACGCGGCGAAGGACTGGAAGGAGTTCTTCCCGGCGTTCTTCCAGGCGCTGAAGACCGAGCGCGTGATGATGTTCGTTCTGCTGACGATGATCATGGTCGTCGCCGCGTTCGCGATCGTCGTCACGCTGATCATGATGATCATGGAGAAGTCGAGCGACATCGCGATCCTGAAGACGATGGGCGCGACCGACGCCGCGATCGAGCGCGTGTTCGCGATCGAGGGCACGCTGATCGGGCTGCTCGGCACCGTCGCCGGCGTGATCGCCGGCATCGCCGTAACAACCCGGCTGCCGTGGGTGCAGGAGCAGATCGAGCGCATCAGCGGCATCGATGTGCTGCCGGCGAACATCTACCAGTTCGGCACGTTGCCGTGGGAGATCGATCCCGGGCAGGTCGCGATCGTGGTCGGCATCGCGATGGTGCTCGCGCTCGGCGCGACGCTGCTCCCGAGCCGGCACGGCGCGAAGCTCGACCCCGCCGAAGCGCTGCGGGCGGAGTGACGATGGCGCGCGAGACCGTCGCTCCCCCGGTTCTGCGCGCGGAGGCGCTCACCAAGAGCTTCGAATCACCTGCCGCGGGTGAGACGATCGAGGTGCTGCGCGAGCTCGAGCTCGCAGTCGCGCCCGGCGAGACGGTCGCGATCCTCGGTCAGTCCGGCGTCGGCAAATCGACGCTGCTCCACATCCTCGGGACGCTCGACCGCCCGACGAGCGGGCGCGTGCTGTTCCAGGGCGAGGACGTGTTCGCGAAGGGTCCCGAGGAGCTCGCGCGCTTCCGCGGCCGCTCGCTCGGCTTCGTGTTCCAGCTCCACCACCTGCTGCCCGAGTTCAGCGCGCTCGAGAACGTGATGATGCCCGGGCTGCTCGCCGGGCTCGCGCGCGCGGAGCTGCGCGAGAAGGCGGCCGGCCTGCTCACCGAGGCGGGGCTCGCGCCGCGCCTCGATCAGCGCGTCGGCAAGCTGTCGGGCGGCGAGCGCCAACGCGTCGCGGTCGCGCGCGCGCTGGTGATGGACCCCGCGCTCGTGCTGGCCGACGAGCCGACCGGGAACCTCGATCCGGAGACCGGCGAGCGCGTGCACGAGCTGCTGCTCGGGCTGAACCGCGCGCGCGGGACCGCGCTCGTCGTCGTCACGCACAATCACGATCTCGCGCGCCGGCTCGGCCGCGCGCTCGTGATGCGCGAGGGCAAGCTCTTCCCGGCGCTGCTCGCGCCCGAAGCGGCACCGCCGCGCGCTGCCGCGCGCTGAGCGCTCGCCGCGCGGCGTCCTCCGTTCTAACGCCCCGAAATCTCTCGCGATTCACCGCAAACGCGATTGCCACGAAAAACCCGTGCGGGTAGAGTGCGCCGCCTCGGGGCCGGCGACGTCGCGCACCCGAAGCTCTCGAGCGAGATGACGGACGTCTCGCTGCGACTCTCGGATCGGCCGCTTCGCTCTCTCACCGGACTCACCGCGATCGCTGCGCGAACAAAACCGCACGGGCGCCGGCGGGTTCGGAGACATGACTCGCTTGCCGGGCCCAACAGGGGAGGACGGCCACCGTTGGGTGCCGCGCGCCACGCAGTGCCGTTCTCGAGCCGCCTGCTCGCGGCGCTGCTCGCAGTCGCGATCGCGGCGCTGCCGGCAGTCGGCCAGACGGCGCCGCCGCCCGTTCGCGTGATCGTTCTTCCGTTCCAGGTGCACAGCGCGCGCCCGCTCGCGTACCTCGAGCAATCGCTCGCCGATCTGCTGACGACGCGGCTCGAGGCGTCGGGCGCGGTGGACGTGCTCGAGCCCGACGCCGCGACCGCGCCGTACAAAGGCGCGCGCGGCAACGAGCCCGGCTTGCGCGACATCGCGCGCGAGCGCGGCGCGCGCTTCGTGATCACCGGCAGCGTGACCGAGCTCGCCGGCCAATACAGCCTCGACCTGCGCGTCGCGCCCGCCGAGGGCGGCGCCGCGACGACGCTCGACGCCTCCGCCGCGGGCG
>DASTOI010000189.1:0-3942 GCA_035762585.1 Myxococcota bacterium | reverse complement strand
GTGCGCTCCGCCGTCGACCGCGCGCGCGGGTATTAGGGAGCGCCCGGAGTGGGCATCTACGGCTGGCTCGATCGCGCGCTGCTGGCGCCGCTGGGCCCCGAGCGCGGCCACGCGCTGGCGCTGCTCGGGATGTCGCTCGGCATCGCGCCGCGCGGCGCGCGCGTCGCCGATCCCTTCACCTGGAACGGCGTCACGTTTCCGAATCGCGTCGGCGTCGCGGCCGGCTTCGACAAGAACGCGGTCGCGCTGCGCGGCTTCGCTGCGATCGGCGCCGGCTTCGTGGAGATCGGGACGATCCTCGCGCGCCCGTGGGCGGGCCAATCGCTGCGCCCGCGCATGGCGCGGCTCGAGGCGGAGCGCGGCGTGTGGAACCGCCTCGGCTTCCCGAGCGACGGCGTCGCACGCGTGGCAAAGCGCATCGCGCACGGACCCACGCGTGCGTTCGCGCTCGGCTGCAACATCGCGCCGCATCCGCTCACGGTGAAGAGCGCGGGCGAGCCGCGCTTCGCGGAGCGCGTCTGTGCGGAGCTCGCCCAGCTGATCGCGGCGCTGCACGAGCATGCGCGCTTCTTCGTGATCAACCTGAGCTCGCCCAACACGAGCGGGCTGCGCGGCGTGCTGCACGGCGAGGGCTTCGCGCACGAGATCGTCGCGCCGACGCGGGCGCGGCTGCACGCGCTCGCAAAGGAAGCCGGCCGCGCCCGGCCGCCGCTCTTGCTCGTGAAGCTCCCGCCCGAAGACGCCGAGAGCGCGCCGTGGCGCGCGGAGACGCTGCGCGCGCTGGTCGGGCCGCTCGCGCATCCGGAGCTGTGCGACGGCTTCGTCGCGGTGAACACGTCGATCGGCCTCGCGCTCGCGAAGTCGCCTTTCGCGCAGCCCGACGCGCCGGGCGGCGTGTCGGGCGCGCCGCTCTTTCCGCATGCGTTAGGGGCGATGCGCGCGCTCGCCGCGCTCGCGCACCCGGAGCAGCTCCGCATCGGCGTCGGCGGCGTGATGGCGCCCGAGCAGGCGCTCGCGCTCGTCGACGCGGGCGCGCATCTCGTCGAGCTGTACTCGGGGATGATCTACCGCGGGCCGAGCTTGCTGCGCGAATGCGCCGAGGCGCTGCAGCGAGAGCGATCGATGAGCGGTGCTCGCGCGTCCTGAGCCGGTTTCCTAATCGCTGCGCGCTGCGCGTCGCCGGCTGCGCCGGCCGGGCGAGTACTCGACGTTCTGCCGCCGCACGGGCTGCGGATAGAGCTCCATCAGCTCCAGCACCTCCGGCGGCATCGCGGTCGAGATCGTGAGGCCGAGCTTGCGCGCCTCCTCGACCGTGATCGCGTAGTCGTGCGTCCAGCGCCCGGCGGAGAGGTCGCTCGCGAGCGCCTCGCGCACGTGCTCGGGAAGCCGCCGCGCGGTGATCTCGTGGATCGTCTGCCGCAGCTGGGTGATCGCCATCTCGCCCTGATCGGCGAGGATCAGCGTCTCGTCGTCGACCTCCGCGATCGGCTTGCGCTCGACCGCGCGCAGGATCGACGCCGCCGGCTGCGCTCCGACCTGTGGATCGACCGGCCCGAGCACCCCGTGCTCGCTCATCACGATCTCGCTCGCGGCGAGCGCGATCAGCGTGCCGCCCGACATCGCGTAGTGCGGCACGAACACCGTCACCTTGCCCGCGTGGCGCGAGACGGCGCGCGCGATCTGCGTCGACGCGAGCGCGAGCCCGCCGGGCGTGTGCAGGATCAGGTCGATCGGGAGCTCCGGATCCGTCAGGTGGATCGCGCGCAGCACGCGCTCCGAGTCGTCGACGTCGATGTACCGGAACACCGGTACGCCGAGGAAGCTCATCGTCTCCTGGCGGTGCACGAGCGCGATCACGCGCGAGCCGCGCAGCTCCTCGATGCGGCGCAGTACGCGCGCGCGCATCGCCTCGAGCACGCGCTGGCGGAGCACAGGCTGCAGCGCGAGCAGCGCGATCAGGAGCCAGATCCAATCGCTCAAGCGCCCTCCGTCTGCGTCGCCGCGTATGGCCACGAAAGCAAGCGTCGTACCGCGCGAGCGATCGAAGCTCCTCGCGCGCGCTTCTTCCGAGTCCGTCGCTCCGGGGCTGCGCGCCGCAGCGGCTCCGCGATTGCGGCGCTTCGGCGCAGCGGCTCGGCGCGAACGCGCCGCTCGCGCGCGAAGGAACGCGGCATGTGCGTTGCAACCGCGCATGCAAGCGGGGAGGAGCGAAAATGACGCGCGCACCGAGGTCCTGCAGTCGGAGCGCCGCGCGGCGATTGCGCGTTCTCGCCATCGCGGTCGGCTGGCTCACCGCCTCCGCTGCGCTCGCGCAGGAGGAAGCAGCGCGCGCGACGATGCAGCAGGTCTTCGGCGCGGTCTCGATTCTTCTGCCGGCCGCTGCGAAGGACGACGGCTTCGACGACCCGGCCTCGCGCGACGCGCTCCGCGCCGCCTTCCGCACGCTGCGCGACGCGGCGGCAGATCTCCGCGCGCACGGCGAGCAGCGCGACGCGAGCTTCCAGCTCCACGCGCGCAACCTCGCGGACGACGCGCTGTTCGCGAGCGCCGCGTTCGCTGCGGGCAACAGCGAGGAGGCGCGCTTCACGTTCATGCACCTGACGCAGCGCTGCATCGATTGCCACTCGCGTCTGCCCGACATCGTCGATTCCCCGCTCGCGGCGCAGCTGGCCGCGGCGCCCGAGATCGCCTCTCTCGATCCCGCCGAGCGCGCGCGCGTCGACGTCGCGCTGCGGCGCTTCGACGACGCGCTCGCCGCGTGGGAGGGAATGTTCGCGGACCCAGCGACCCCGCCGGCGCAGCACGATTTCTCCGGTGCGCTCGCGGACTACCTGACGATCGCGCTGCGCGTGAAGGGCGATGCCCAGCGCCCGCAGGCGGTGCTGCGCGCGCTGGCGCAGCGCAAGGACGCGCCCGGCTACCTGCGCACGCGCCTGATCGCGTGGGGCATCTCGCTGGCGCGCGTCGGCCCGCGCCTCGCGCAGTCGGGCCCTTCGGTCCGGCTCGCGCGCGAGTGGGCGATGATGGCGCGCAATCTCTCGGACCTTCCGACCGCGCGCGACGGCCTCGTCTACGACCTCGCCGCCGAGAGCGTGCTGCTGCGCTGGATCGACGCGCGCGAAAAGGGAAGGCGCGGCGCACAGGATCTCGAGCTGGCGAGCGCTTATTACGAGCTCGGCGTGATCGAGGACCGCACCGCATTCTCGATCTGGGCGCCGCAGACCGACGTCTACATGGAGGCCGCGCTGCGGGCAGCGCCGTCCGGGCCGCTCGCGCACCGTGCCTACGCGCGCGTCGAGGAGCAGCTGCTCGCCGAGCTCGGCGCGACGAGCCCGGACGGCTTGCCCGAGCCGGAACGAGCGCGCCTCGCCACGCTGCGCGCGCTGATCAAAGGGCACGCGAACGCCGCACAGAAACCGTGAACGGAGGCCGCCATGGCGCACACCCAGCTGCTGTTCCGCGACCAAGCGCGCGCGAAGACTCTCGCCGGCGCGCGCGTGCTCGCCGATGCCGTCCGCCCGACGCTCGGCCCGAAGAGCCGCTGCGTCCTGATCGGCAGGAAGTGGGGGACGCCTCTCGTTTGCGACGACGGCGTCACGATCGCCAAGGAGATCCATCTCGCTGACCCAGAGGAGGATCTCGGCGTCCGCATGCTGCGTGAGGCGGCGGTGCGGACCGGCGACGCCGTCGGCGACGGAACGACGACGTCGACGCTGCTCGCACACGGGATCTTCGCCGAGGGCCTGCGCAACGTGGTCGCCGGCGCGAGCGCGATCGACCTGAAGCGCGGGCTCGAGCGCGGGCTCGGCGCCGCCATCGAGGCGCTGCGCGGCATCTCGAAGCCTGTGAGCAGCAAGAAGGAGAAGGCTCAGGTCGCGACGATTTCGGCTCATAACAACCCGGCGATCGGGAACCTCGTCGCGGAAGCGCTCGAGAAGGTGG
>DASTOI010000188.1:0-4788 GCA_035762585.1 Myxococcota bacterium | reverse complement strand
TCGCGACGTTCGGGGCGGGCGCGGCATGAGCGCGCAGAAGGACACGTCGCAGCGCGCATTCTTTCGGCGGCGCTGGGAGGCGAACCTGAACGTCGCAACCGGCGTGTGGGCGGCGCGGCGG
Source organism: Myxococcota bacterium (assembly GCA_035762585.1). Classification (GTDB taxonomy): domain Bacteria; phylum Myxococcota_A; class UBA9160; order UBA9160; family UBA6930; genus VGRF01. The sequence continues at coordinate 4,667 of DASTOI010000188.1, read as the reverse complement.
CGCCTCGCCTCCGCGATGCGCGCGGTGATCGAGCGCTTGATCACGAGCGACGCGCCCGAAGCCGAGCTCGAGCGCGCGGCGGGCCAGCTCGAGACGTACGCGTCGCACCTCGCGACGCATCCGGTGCGCAAGCGCTACGTCGGCTTCGCCGAGAGCGCGCTCGCTGACGCGCAGGCCGAAGACGCCGAGGGCGCCGCCGGCGGTCACTTCGACTTCAGCCCGCTGATCGGCCGCTCGAACCCGCTCTCGCCGCCGATCACGATGAGCGCCGGCGAGGACGGTCGCGTGACCGGGCGCGTGACCTTCGGCTCCGCATACGAAGGGCCGCCCGGCTGCGTGCACGGCGGCTACATCGCCGCGGCGTTCGACGAGGTGCTCGGCTTCGCTGAGACGTTCTCGAACGCGCCCGGCATGACCGCGCAGCTCAACGTCGCGTATCGCACGCCGACGCCGCTCCATGTCGAAGTCGTGTTCAGCGCGCGGATCACGCGCATCGAGGGGCGCAAGATCTTCGTCGCCGGCCAGCTCCACGCCGGCGAGCGGCTGTGCGCCGAGTGCGATGCGCTCTTCCTCTCGATGAAGGCGGGCACGTACGCGCGGCTCGTCGAGCAGCGCGCACGCCGCGAGCCCGGCGAGCGCGGCTAGAAGGCCGCGCCGAACGTCACGCGCGCCGAGATCGGCTCCACGGGATGGAAGTGCCGCTCCTCGCGCAGCGGCGCCGAGGGCGAGATCGCCGACTCGTAGAAGTAGTCGATGTCGCTGTCGTTGCGGTTCAGCAGGTTGAACACGTCGAGCGTCAGCGTGTAGCGCTCGGCGAAGCGGTAGCCGAGCTGCGCCCCTAACAGCAGCGTCGGGTCCGAGCGCACGCTGTCGTCCCCGAGCAGCGGGCGCGGGCCGAAGTAGCGCAGCCGCACGCTGCCGAAGAAGCCGTGCCAGTCCTTCAGCGTGAGGCCGGCCGCCACCACTGTCTCGATCGAGCCCGGCACGTGATCGCCCTCCGGCGCAGCGTCGCGGAAGCGCGTGTGCGACCACGAGACGTCCGCGTCGAGCGCGAGCCAGTCGTTCACGTCCCAATAATTGGCGAGCTCGATCCCGTAGCGGCGGCTCGGGCGGCCGGCCTCGGTCGTGCCCGCGTCGCCGATGAAGACGAGCTCCGAATCGATGTCGAGCCACCAGGCCGACAACGTGCTGTGGAGCCCCGGCACGAGCGCGCTGCGCACGCCGAGCTCGGCGCCCTCGGTGCGCACGAGCGGATCCGCGCGGCGGAGCGGCGCTCCGCTCACCGGATCGATGCGCGCGTTCACGCCGCGCGCGTCGTTGCTGTGGAAGCCGAGGCCGCCTTGCACGTAGAGCTCGGTCTCGTTCCACGGCCCGAGCACGAGCGTCAGCTTCGGGCTGACGATCGCGTCGTCGCGCTTTCCCGAGTTGAGGCCACGCCGGTCCTCGACGTCGAAGCGGAACCAATCGGCGCGCAGGCCGACGATCGAACGGAAGTGCTCGCTCCACGCGATCTCGCTCTCGCCCCAGACGCCGACGCTGCCTTCGAGCACGTCGTCGCGCCGCACGGTCGCGGGCAGCAGCTGGCCATCGCGATCGATCTTGTCGACGCGTACGCGCCGCTGGGTGTTGAACAGGCCGTTCGAGATGTCGTCGTTGCGCAGCTCGAGCCCGAAGCTCGCCTTCACGTCGCGGCCGGCGAGTCGCGCGACGAGGCTGTGCTTCGCCTTCGCACCGAACGTCCAGCGCTCGTCGACCTGCTCGAACTGATCGCCGCGCAAGGGGTCGGCCGCGAAGTAGGTGAAGTTCGAGAACAGATCGAGGTCGTAGTGGAACGCGTAGGCCATCAGCGACGTCGCGCTGTCGTCGTTCGCGGCGTGCCACTCCGCGCTCAGCTGGTACCGCTGGGACTCGCCGCCGGTCGTGTCGTCGAGCGTGCCGAAGCGACCGACAACGGAGAGCGCGCTGCGCGCGATCTGATCGCTCGAGTCCCATTCACCGTGATGACCGAGCGCGGTCACGCTGAAGCCTCGCGCTTCGTCACCGCGGGTGAAGCGAAGCATCGCAGTTTCCCTCAGGTAGTCGTCGCCGCGCTGCCACGGGCCGTCGTCGTGAGCGATCTCGAGTCCGCCTAACAGCTCGCCGCCGGCCAGCTCGAAGCTCGTCGCCGCGATGCCACGGCCGTGCCCGAAGCGGCCGCCTTCGATCTGCACGAGCGCGCTCTCGAGCGAGTCGACGAGCTGGAGATCGACCGCGCCCGCCGAGCTGAAGTCGCCGGCGTCCGCGAAGTAGACGCCCTTGCGGTAGCTCACGCGCTCGACGAGCTCCGGGATCACGAGGTTCACGTCCGTGTAGCCCTGGCCGTGCCCGTGCGTCGGGAAGTTCACCGGGACGCCGTCGACGCTGGTGGCGAAGTCCGTGCCGTGATCGAGGTTGAAGCCGCGCAGGAAGTACTGATTCGCTTTCCCGCCGCCCGCGTGCTGCGTGACGATCACGCCCGGCACGGTCTCGAGCACCTCGCCGACGCGGAGCAACGGGCGCAGCTCGATCTGCTCGGCGCCGACGGTTCCCTGAGAAGCCGACTCCGCGGCGCCGACCAAGCTGTCGCCGCGCCCGGTCACGATGATCTCCTCGACGCCGAGGGCGGCTGCTCCAGCCGCGCCCGTTTGCTCCGCGGCTCGTGCGGCCGGCTCCGCGGCCGCCGCACCCGCCGTCGCGACTCCGCTCGCGAGCAGCGCACCGGCGACGCGCGCGAGCAGCCAGCCCACGCCCTGGAGCAGCGCGGTCGCGGCCAGCATCCCGAGCCCGAACGACACGAGGCTCGCGCCGCTCGGCAGCTCCGTTCCGTGCGCGAAGCCGTGCGCGATGCCGAATGCGCCGGCGAGCGCCGCCGCGGCCGAAGCTGTTAGGCGAGCACGGCTCCCGGCGAGTGCTCCGAACGCGAGCACCGAGACGCCGATCGCGAGCTCCGCGAGCGGCAACGTGACGCCGCGTGCGCCGAGCGCGCCGCCCGCCGCCATCGCCGCGAGGAACGCGAGCGCCGGCGTGAAGCGCGCCGCACCGCGTTGGCGCGCGGCCCACGCGCCGAGCGCGAGCATCGCGAGCAGGTGATCCCAGCCGAGCAACGGATGGCGGAAGCCGTCGACGAGCCCGGCGATCTCGGCGCCCGGGGAGTGAGCGAGCATGGACGCGGGCGCCAGGACGATTGCGACGAGCGCGAGCGCGAAGCGATGCGAGATCACGAGCGAGCCTCCGGCGAGGCGCGCGAACGTACGCCAGCGCGCCGCACTGAAGTACGAAGCCGCCCGAGAGCTGGCCCGCTCGAGCGCCGCCGAGCTTGCTCGTTAGGCGACGCACTCCAGCACGATCACCGGCAGCTCGCGCGCGCCGCGCGTCGCGCGTTCGTAGCGCGCGTAGTCGCGGTAGCTCGCGACGAGCGCGGCCCAGAGCCGCGCGCGCTCCGCGCCGGTCGCGAGGCGGGCGCGCACGGGAATCAGGTCCGCGCCGACTTGGACGCGCGCATCCGGCTGCGCCTGCAAGTTGCGCCACCACGCTGGCGGCCGCGCGTCGCCCGCGTTCGAGCCGACGACGACGAAGCGCGCGCCGTCGGCGATGTAGAGCAGCGGCACCGTGTACGAGCGGCCCGTCCGGCGGCCGACGTGCGTCAGCAGCAGCACGCGCCAATCGACGAGCGGAATGCGGCGCCCGATCACGCCGCGCGTCGCGCGGTAGGCGAGTCGATGCAGAGCGGTGATCAGCGCGAGCAGCCAGCGAATGTTCGGCACGCGACGCCTCTTCGGTTGGCTCGCTCTTCGGCGCCGCGCGCGCGGCTGTGGAGCGCGATGCGGAAGCGGAAACGTCGCCCGCCGCACGCGAGTTGCGCGACGCTGGGCACGCAGGCGGGCCCTCAATCCACGGCGCCGCCTGCCGAAACGGGCCGCATGCCCGCAGCTCGATCGCTCTCCCTGCTGCTCGCGCTGTTCTCGGCGCTTGCGACCGCGGCCGCCGCCGAAGCGCGCGGTGACGGAAGCGCCGAGATTCGCCGAGCGGGCTGCCGGATCTACACCGAGCGCGTCGACGCGAACGGCGTCGCGACCGTCACGGCGGATTGCCGCTGGCCGCTCGAGCTCGAGGCGGTGCTCGAGACGCTACGCAGCCCCCAGAAGCTCACCGCGGCGCTGACGTCCCTCGGCGATTGGCGAAGGCTGCCGGACGGGCGGGTCGTCCAGGTGCACCGCCCCGGTTGGCCGCTCGGAGACCGTCAGGTGACGCTCGATTGGCGCGAGCGCCGGCTGCCGGCCGGCGGCGTGCGCTTCGAGTACCGGCGCGCCGCGCGCCAAGAGCCGCTCGCCGAAGGCCGCGTGGGGATTCGAGAGGACGAAGGCCGCTGGGAGATCCGCCGCGACGGCGCGCGCGGGACGCGCCTCGTCTACACGTCGCGCTACGACGCCGGCGGCGCGCTGAAGCCGTTCTTGGTCCGGCGCTTCCAGAAGCACGGCATCGCGAGCTCGCTCGAGGAATTGCGCACTGCGATCGCCGCCCGCTAGTAGAACGACTCAGGATGCGCGAACGACGCACACCGAGAGTCCAACGCACGCAGAGGCCACTGTTCGACTCCGCTCGGCTCCGAAGACTGCGCCTCGCTGCGCGCGCCGCTACGCGGCGCTTGC
>DASTOI010000187.1:0-7058 GCA_035762585.1 Myxococcota bacterium | reverse complement strand
TCGGAGAGATCGACGGGCAGTGCGACCCGCTTGAGCTGACGAGACGGAATCGCAGGTCCGTAGAACACCCGAAAAGACAGTTTGCGTCGATCGCGCGAGGCCCCCTGTGCTGCTTCGAACGATGGTCGATACGAGCCACATGCCGCCCCTGCCGCTGCCGGAGCCGCGCGTCGCTGCCCAACTTCCGGTGGTCTACGCCGTCGGGACATCCGACTTCGCCGGCACCGTCGTGAACATCTCCCGCACCGGCGTCTTGGTTCGCGTCGACCACCGCGTGCCCGATCTCGGCGCGCGCATCCGGCTCTTCATCTCGAACGCCCGCGAGCAGCAGATCGAAGTCTACGCGCGCGTCGTGCGAGAGATCCCGCGCGGCTTCGCGGCGCAGTTCCTCGCGGTGCCCATCGAGCTGCTCGAACTGCTGGCGGATCTGGGCGGGTAGAGCCACGGGCTAGCGTCGCGCGCATGGCCGACGTCGCGCTCGCGCACCAGCTCTCGCTCGCGAAGGCGCAGAATGCGCGGCTGCGCGAGCTGATCGAGAAGGTGGCTGCCGACTACTGCGCGCGCGGCTGAACGAGCCGTCGCTGCGTGAGTTCGCGCCGTGACCGCGCGCGCGTGGGTCGTGGCCGCGCTGCCCGTCGTGCTCTTCGTAGTGGTGCTGCACGGGTCCCCGAGCGCGACGGCGCCGCGGTGATCACGACCAAGGGACTGGCGGCATCAGCGGCGAGCCGCCCATGGCGCTCGCGCAGCACGCACTTGAGAAACGAGAGGCGACCGACCGGCGACCGCGGCCTGGCGTTCGGCAGCCTCCGACAACGCGCTACCTAGGCGCCATTCGTACTGCGGAGGACGGATGCCGGGCGAATCCTTCCTAGCAATCGGGACGACCCGACGGGAGCTGCTTCGCTTCCTGTTTGCGAGCCCGCTTTTCCCGCTCATGGCCGCGTCGGATGCAGATGCGGAAGGCGAGAATCAGGAGCTGATCGCCACTGCGAGCGACGCCATCAATGTCTTCGACTTCCGCCCTGTGGCCGAGCACAAGTTGGCGCCGGCTCACTACACCTACCTCTCGATGGGCGTCGAGCACGAGATCACACTCAACGCGAATCGGGAGGCGTTCGCCAAAATCGCGCTGCGTCCGCGCCGCCTGGTCGACGTGCGCCACCTCGATACGGGGCGGGAGATCCTCGGCACGAAGCTCTCCAGCCCCCTCGTTCTCGCCCCGGTCGGAAGCCAGCGGATGTATCACCCGGAGGCGGAGCTCGCCGTTGCGCGTGCTGCGAGACGGAAGGATCACCTGCAGATCCTGTCGATGGGAGCGTCGGTTCCCCTCGAAGATGTCGTCGAGGCTCGGCAGGGGTCGATCTGGTATCAGCTGTACGCCCAGCGCATCTGGCCCGTCACGAGACAGGTCCTCAAACGCGCCGAGGCCGCGGGCTGCCCGGCAATCGTCTTGACCGTGGATATCGTGGGGCTGCCCACCAACCGGGAGAGGATCGATCGCTTTCGCCGCGCGGAGAATCCTGAGTGCCAGTCGTGCCACGCGTCCGCCGGGCAATGGCTGCTGCAGGGCGCTGAGCGCATCGCAGGGGCGATCGGAGTCGATGCGAGAGCGATGATCGCCCGGTCCATGATGTTGGACTGGGAGCTCGTCGATCGGATTCGCGACGCGACCCCTCTGAAGCTGATCATCAAGGGGATCCTCACTGCAGAGGATGCCCACCTCTGCGTCGAACACGGCATCGACGGGATCATCGTCTCGAATCACGGAGGCCGTGCGGAGGACAGTGGGCTGGCCACAATCGAGATACTCCCGGAGATCGTCGGCGCGGTTAGCGAACGCATTCCGATCCTGGTCGACAGCGGCTTTCGCAGAGGGACGGATGTCTTCAAGGCTCTCGCATTGGGCGCCTCGGCGGTCTGTGTCGGTCGTCCCTATCTCTGGGGGCTCGCCGCCTTCGGAGAGGTTGGAGTCGAGGCCGTCCTGACCATCCTGCGGCGCGAGCTGGAGACGATCATGCGGCAGATGGGAACGCCGACGCTGGGGGCGATCACTCCCGCGTTCGTGCAGAGCTCGGCCGCTGTAGAAGCGGAGTAGTCGACTTGATTCGTCGGAGCCCTGTTCGCGCGCTTACCCGGGCCGGACCAAGCGGCGCGTCGTCCAAGCCCTCTCCCGAGCCGTCAGCGAACTCCTCGCAATCGCAGGCGAGGCACTCCTCGCAGGCGCCGACATGCTCGCTCGCCAGGTGCGGGCAGGCGCCGCAGATTGGATCCACGGCTCGGCCTCCACGGAGAACTACTCCAGCCAGATCGGCGTCTGCATCGTCCTGCGTCGGTGCTGGGCGTCGATCAGGAAGAAGGCCTGCGCGGCCGGCTCGTAGTCGGCCTTGATCCACACCGAGAACGACCCGTACCCGATCAGGCTCCCGTTCCCGACAGCCCGCGGCAGCCATAACAGCTGGTGCCAGTGCCCGAAGCAGTCGAGATCGGCGCGCAGCGCCTTGTCCCACGCGCTCATCGCCTTGTTCAGCGGGATCGTCAGGCCGCCTACCCCGCCCGCGTAGCGCACGGCGTCGCCGTGATGGAGCCGCACCGTGAGCCCGTGGCAGTCGAGCACCAGGTGGTAGCCGTCCGCGATCCGGAACTCGACGCGGCGCTCTGAGGAGAAGGCGCCGCGGAGGTGCTGGTACAGGAGCCACTCGTAGCTGTGGCGCATGGCCGTCGCGATGCGCGGCTTCTTCGTCGTGCGGCCGTGATTACCGATCGTGCAGGGAACGACGATCCGCTCGAGGTCGCCGTGCTCGAGCAGGTATCGGATGCCGGCCGAGATGCGCTGCTCGAGCCAGATCACCGCCTGCGTCGGCGAGAGCTCGGTGACCTCGACGAGGTCCTCGTGGATGTGCCCTGAGAAGAAATCGCCGAGCAGCGGGTGAACGAGCGTCCGGATCTCGACACCGCCGCGGTTGAGCCGCAGGAGATCGACGACGTGCCGGTAGTACGAGTCGATCTTACGATCCGCGATCGCGAGCGAGTGCTCGTTGAGTCCGTTCACCGATGCGCGCTCGACGCGCTCCTCGACGTGCCAGTCTGAGGCGAGCGCGAAGGCCGTTGCCTCGCCGCGCCCTGATTTCTTGCCCGACGAGGCCTGGGAACTCCTGCGCGAGATCTTGAAGCGCCATCCGTGGCGGCCGGTGCGCGTCCCCGACGAGAGGCCGGTCGATTGAGCGCAGGGGCGCATATTCCTCGCAGCGCAGCCCTCTCTTGGGGTATGCGTTGGGCGATGGCGCGCCGCATCGGCTCGATCCGCGTGAACAAGCGTCTCGCCGACGGCAGCGAGCGGTGGATCGTCGACCTGCGGCCGCACGGCCGCATCATCAGCTCGCCGGATCCCATCACGGGCGCGCCCGTCCCGCTCGCGTCGCGCCAGGCCGCGCTCGACGTGCTCGAGAGCATCCGCGGCGCCTACGCCGCGGGAAAGACGATCGACGCAGCCGTCGCGGCTTTCACGCGCGCGCGCACGCCGCACAACATGGTCCCCGCGCGCGCCGCAGCGTGGCTCGAGCGCCGGCGCCAGGACGCCGCCAGCGGCGACATCTCGCCCGGCTATGTGCGGGAGCTGACTCGCTACGTGAACGCTCCCGGCTATTTCCCGTGGTGGGCGGACGTCACGATCTGGGACGTCACCTTCGGCGGGATCGACGACTGGTCGCGCGCGATGGCGGCGCAGGGGCTCGGCGCGAATACGCGGCGCAAGGTGCTGCAGGGCTTTCGCGCGTTTCTCGCCGATCTGGTCCGGCGCGGCGAGCTCGAGCGCGTCCCGCAGTTCCCACGGATCCCCGTCGACGAGTACGTGCCGCGCACGACGACGCTCGACGTGCAGGACGCGATCGTGAACGCAGTGCCCGAGGATCGGCGCGGCGCCTTCCTCGCAGCCCGCCTCGGCCTGCGGCCGAACGAGGTACGCGCGCTGAACGTTGGCGACTACGAGTTCGCGACCGGCACGCTCACGATCCGCGCGGCGATGAAGGGCGGGAGTGCGGCCGCGCCGCGGCGCTCGACCAAGGAGCGCAATGTCCGGCGCATCCTCGTCGACGCCGAGCTGCGCGCGTGGATCGAGAAGCACGTCGACCCGAAGCTCGCGCTCGCGGGCGCCCCGCTTTTCGCGAACCCAACGTCGCGGCACGCGGCGGCGCGCTGGATCGGCTCGGCGCTTCGCCGGGAGTGGAACCGCGCGGCTGAGAAGATCGGCGTGCGCGTGCGCATGTACGAGGGGACGAAGCACACCACGGCGACGGAAGCGCTGCGCGCTGGCCGGCGCATGGAAGACATCCAGCAGGCGCTCGGGCATCGTGATCGTCGCTCGACCGAGCGCTACGCGCGGCTCGCAGAAGTGGCGAAGGTCGAAGACCTTTTCCGAGGCAGACGTTAGATGCGCGACTGGCTTATCAAGGCGGCGGTCGTGTGGCTCGGCGTGGTGGCTGCGGTCTACGCGATCGAGGAACTGCGTGCCCGACGGTGCGCCCACGCGATCGTCAACTCGGAAGTCGGAAGCGGTGACGACGATTGGGACCTACGCGAAACGCGAGTGAAGTGCGTCGGCCCGCGCTGAAATGGCACCGGTTTGGCACCGGTCACGCTGGAGGTCTCGCAAGTGGCTGAGTTATCAGAGCGTTTTGGTGGGGCGTGCAGGGCTCGAACCTGCGACCTCCGCGGTGTGAGCACGGCGCTCTACCAGCTGAGCTAACGCCCCGGTCCTGCGCGCGACCCTGCGCGCGAAGGCGAGGCTATGTAGGCGAGCACGCATGCGCGTGCAAGGCGGAGACGCCCTCGCCGCGGCGTGCGAGCGGCGCAGTTCGCGCTGCGGCGGCGGCTAGCGCCCTTCCTCGGTCATGCCTTCGGCTTGCCGAGCTCCGCGCGCTCGGCGTGCTGCATCGCGGCGCCGACGAACGCAGTGAAGAGCGGGTGCGGCGCGAACGGCGTCGACTTGAACTCGGGATGGAACTGGCAGCCGAGGAACCACGGGTGGTCGGCGAGCTCGACGATCTCGACGAGCCGGCCGTCGGGGGACGTGCCCGAGAGCACGAGGCCCGCGCGCGAGAGGCGATCGCGGAACTCCGGATTGAACTCGTAGCGATGGCGATGGCGCTCGCTGATCTCGAGCCGCCCGTACGCTTCTGCCGCCTTCGTGTCCGGGCGCAGCGTGCACGGATACGCGCCGAGCCGCATCGTGGCGCCCTTGTCGGCCTTGCCGCGCTGCTCCGGCATCAGGTCGATCACCGGGTAGGGCGTCTCGGGGTCGACCTCGGCGCTGTTCGCGCGCTCGAGCCCGGCGACGTCGCGCGCGAACTCGATCACGAGCATCTGCATTCCGTAACAAATCCCGAAGTACGGGATGCGGCGCTCGCGCGCGTAGCGCACCGCCGCGATCTTGCCCTCGACGCCGCGCGAGCCGAAGCCGTGCGGCACGAGAATGCCGTGCACGCCGGCGAGCGCGTCGGTGTTGTCGAGCTTCTCGGAGTCGAAGTACTCGATCGCGACGCGCGTGCGGTGCGCGATCCCGCCGTGGTGGAGCGCCTCGTTCAGGCTCTTGTACGAGTCGGTCAGGTCGACGTACTTGCCGACCATCGCGATCCGCACCGTGCGCTCCGGGTTGCGCACCGCGTGCACGACGCGCTCCCACGCATCGAGCCGCGGCTCGCCGGTCCAGATGCCGAGCACGCGCGTGATCTTCTCGTCGAGCCCCTCGTCGTGGAACGCGAGCGGCACCTCGTAGAGGTGCTGCACGTCCTTCGCCGTAATCACCGCGTCTTCGTCGACGTTGCAGAACAGCGCAATCTTGCCCTTCACCGCGCGCGGCAGGAAACGATCGGTTCGACATAACAACACGTCGGGCGCGATGCCCAGCGCCTGCAGCTCCTTCACCGAATGCTGCAGCGGCTTCGTCTTCAGCTCGCCGACCGACGGCACGAACGGCACCAGCGCGAGGTGCACGTAACAAACGTTGTCGCGCCCGACGTCGGCGCGGAACTGGCGCACCGCCTCGAGGAACGGCAGCGCCTCGATGTCGCCGACCGTGCCGCCGACCTCGACGATCAGCATGTCGCTGGTCTCGGCGGCCTTGTGGATGCGCGCCTTGATCTCGTCGGTGATGTGAGGGATCACCTGCACGGTGCCGCCCAGATAATCGCCGCGCCGCTCCTTCGTGATCACCGCGTTGTAGACGCGTCCGGCGGTGACGTTGTTGACCTGGCTCGTCACGGTCTTCGTGAAGCGCTCATAATGACCGAGGTCGAGATCGGTCTCGGCGCCGTCCTCGGTGACGTAGACCTCGCCGTGCTGCACCGGGTTCATCGTGCCCGGGTCGACGTTCAGGTACGGATCGAGCTTCAAGAAGCCCACGCGCAGGCCGCGCGCCTCGAGCAGAGCGCCGATCGCCGCGGCCGAGAGGCCTTTGCCGAGGCCGCTCAGCACGCCGCCGGTCACGAAGATGAACTTCTTCGGGCGCGCGTTCATCGTTTCACCCCCATTTGCATCATCGCACCGCAGCCGGCCCTGCGCCGGCCAGCGCGTCGCGAATGCGAATCTCGTGGATCGGAACGAACGGCGCGGGCAGCGCGTTCGCGGAGAAGTACCCGGTCGCGATGGTTTCCTGCGGCGTCGTTGCCGTCCCGCTGCCCGTCGCGCGCGCTTCGAAACACAGGTTGATCGCGTGCACGCGCCGGCCGCCGCCGTAGTCGATCACTTGGCGCGCCGGATCGGAGTAGACGCCGATCAGCTTCCCGACCTCGATGCGCACGCCGGTCTCCTCGAACACCTCGCGCGCGGCAGCGCTCGCAACGCTCTCGCCGAGCTCGACGTAGCCGCCCGGCAGACCCCAGTGCCGATTGTCGGAGCGCTGCATCAAGAGCAGCTCGCCGCCGGGGCGATCGCGCCAGACGACCGCCGAGACCGAGAGGCGGATCGCCGTGGGGTCGCTGGCGAAGTACGAGCTCACGCCACGACCCCGTTCACCCTCGCGCGCGTGGCCACACGCTGCGCGCTGTGAGCGGCTACCCCCGATT